>JAGQPD010000278.1 GCA_020426865.1 Planctomycetales bacterium | reverse complement strand
CTCACAAGGGGGGCATGCATGTGCATGCGGTGGCGAAGGCGCCGAGTACCTACGAGCACATCCATCCGGAGCTGGTGGGCAATGAGCGGCGGATCCTGGTCAGTGAATTATCAGGGCGATCGACGATTGTCGCGAAGACGACCAAGTTCGACTTGCAGCACGACAAGGAACTGATGGACGAAATCCTCAAACGTGTCGTGGAGTTGGAGAATCAAGGGTACCAATTCGAGGCTGCGGGGGCGTCGTTTGACTTGTTGGTGAAGAAGAGTGCCGGCAAGTTTGAGCCGCACTTCGAGCTCCTCAAATACCACATTGACGTGGAAAAGGTGAACGATGGCGGTGAGCAGTTGCTAACCGAAGCGACGGTGAAAATCCAAGTGGGCGACGACATCTTCCACGAAGTCGCGGAAGGAGACGGGCCGGTCAACGCCTTGGACGCGGCGCTTCGTAAGGCCCTGCACGGGCGTTATCCTGGCTTATCGACGATGCGACTGACCGATTACAAAGTGCGAGTCGTGAACGAAGAGGCCGGCACGGCGGCGCGAATCCGAGTGACGATTGAGAGTCGTGACCGCGACGACGTGTGGGGGACAGTGGGAGTAAGCGAGAATATCATTGAGGCCAGCTGGATGGCGCTGGCGGATGCGGTAGAGTACAAACTCTACAAGGATGAAGGACAGACGTCATGAGTACGAAGTTTTCTGCGGACGACTTACCGAATCGGTTCGATTTTGAAACGGCAGAGCCACGAATATATCGCCAATGGGAAGCTCGCGGCTATTTTCACAGCGAGCCGGATCCGGACCGCGAGCCGTACACGATCGTGATTCCTCCGCCGAATGTCACGGGCGCGTTGCATCTGGGGCATGCCTTGAACAACACGTTGCAGGACGTGTTGATTCGTTTCAAACGGATGCAGGGTTACAACGCCTTGTGGATGCCCGGGACCGACCACGCCGGGATTGCGACTCAGGCAGTCGTCGAGCGTCGACTGCGGACCGAGGAAGGAAAGACACGTCACGACCTGGGGCGCGAAAGACTGGTGTCTCTGATCTGGCAGTGGAAGCAGGAGTACGAACAGCGGATTTTGGGCCAACTGCGTCAGATGGGAGCCAGTTGCGATTGGCAGCGCACACGGTTTACGCTCGATGATGTCTGTGCCCGCGCGGTACGGCAGACGTTCTTCGATTTGTTTGGCAAGGAAAAGATCTATCGCGGCAAACGGTTGGTGAATTGGGATACGTATCTGCAGACGGCGGTCAGCGACGACGAGGTGGTCCACGAGACGATTAAGGGGCACTTCTGGCATTTTCGATATCCTGTCATTGATCCCCGGCCGGGCGAGCCGACACACGTGACAATCGCGACGACTCGACCCGAAACGATGCTCGGCGATACTGCCGTGGCGGTACATCCGGATCCTGCCAAGGCCTTGGACAAGGCGGAAGAAGACCTGGTCCAGAAGTTGGCAACGGCACCGCAAAAGGAGCGGGGAGCGGTGCAGCGTCAATTGGATGATTTGCGGCAGCGACGCGAAACGATGTTGCCCCAGCTGACGGAACTGCGTGACATGGCGTTGGCAGGGCGACGGTTGCTGCTGCCGTTGGTTGATCGCGAAATTCCGTTGGTGGCCGATCCGTGGGCCAAGCCCGAATTGGGTAGCGGTTGCGTGAAGATTACGCCGGCACACGATGCGAACGACTATGAAGTCGGGCGGCGGTGCCACC
>JAGQPD010000277.1 GCA_020426865.1 Planctomycetales bacterium | reverse complement strand
TGCACATGCATGCCCCCCTTGTGAGCAAACGCGTTTGGCCCGACATACGGCTGGCTCGAACGCCAATGCAAATTGGCAATCTCATACACGAACCGCGAAAGCTCCGTCAAATGCTCCAGCGACCGACCGCCGAGAACCTGGTATCCCTGTCGCTTGATTCCAAGATTGGCAATCACCGAAATCAGGTCCACGTTGCCGCAGCGTTCGCCAATCCCATTGATCGTTCCCTGAACCTGTATGGCACCCGCGTCGACTGCTGCCATTGAATTGGCAACCGCCAGGTCGCAGTCGTTGTGACAATGAATGCCCAGCCCCGCCTTGTACTTTCCCAAGACACCCATCGCCTCGCCAGCGATCTTGGCAATCTCGTCCGGCATCGTCCCCCCGTTGGTGTCGCATAGGACAATCGTTTCCGCCCCCGCCGAAGCCGCCGCTTGAATTGTCCGCGAAGCGTATTCTGGATTCGCCTTCCAACCGTCAAAAAAATGTTCCGCGTCGTATATCACTCGTCGCTTGCAGTCGACCAAGTACCCGACGCTGTCGCGAATCATCTCCAAGTTTTCATCCAGCGTAACTCGCAAAACCTCCGTCACATGAAAATCCCACGTCTTGCCCACTACCGTGATCACCGGCGCCTGCGATTCGTACAACGCCTTCATCCCCGGATCGTCCGCCGCCCGCATCCCGCGACGACGTGTCATCCCAAATGCGCAGATTTGAGCATGCGATAGATTCAACTCCCGGACCCGACGAAAGAATTCCGCGTCCTTGTCGTTGCTCAACGGATACCCACCCTCAATGAAGTCAATCCCGACTTCGTCCAGCCGCTGGGCAATCTGCAGCTTGTCAAGTAACGAAAAATTAATCCCCTCGCCCTGACTGCCGTCACGCAACGTGGTGTCGTAGATCTGGATCGGTCGCATCCCGGAGTTTCTCCCCCTTACGCCTCTCAATAAAAAAAGCCCCAAGGCCGCTCGGCCTCAGGGCGATGGTCTGGTCTTCTCTGCCACGCGTTTCGCCTAAAGCCTCCGACGACGATTGCCGTTGGCAATCACCGTAATCACGACATCGCCGACAATCTTTCCCACCACAATCATATCGTCCATCGAGGTTCCGACGATACCCGAAGCCGGCACCGATTTCACACTGTGACGCCAAAACCCAATCATTTTCGCGATCCGCTCACCGAAGAATACGCCGCCAACGCCACCCTGTCAACGCGACCCACCTTCCACCCCAGACACAGAAACCTACCCGCAGGTTCTCCCCCGCCATCACATCGCGTGATCTCGCGCTCGGCATTCACTCACTTACGGCAATTGGGTAACCGGGACCACCAACAAATTCTCAGCCCGACGGCCAAATAACCGGTTGCGAATCAACGGCTTTGCCACCACCGCCGGCACCGCGACCACCGGCGCCGCTGATAAAGACACCGGCGAATACGCCGTCACCAATGGCGATGTCACCGTCGTCACGGGAGAATAGGTCATGACCGGAGAATACGCCGTCACCGGAGAATAGGTTGTCACTGGAGAATAGGTTGTCACCGGAGAGTATGCCGTCACCGGAGAATACGTCGTCACCGGAGAGTATGCCGTAATCGGCGAGTACGTCGTCGCGGACGACACCGGCGGATAATACGTCGTCGTAACCACCGACTCGATCGGCCGCTCCACCACAACACGCTCCACCGGCCGCTCGACCACGATCGTGGGTGCGGTGACCGAAGTCGACGTCGCAACCGACGAGGTCGACGGAGCCAACGACGGAATCTCGTCTGCAGGACGATACGTCACCACCGGCCGCGATGAATCGGGAACAATCTCCAACGTCTGCTCGTACTTGGGTGCGGTCACCGTCCAAGTCTCCCGTACGTTATTATTCCCCAGTTGCGTCGTCACGGTGCCGACGGGCACCGTCACCACCAGCGTGTCCCCAGAGACCACCCCATACTCCGTTCGATTGACGAACACGGTTTGATACTGATCCGACCGATTGACGATCCTCAACTTCCCTTCCGTCGCCAGCGATCGATTCACTGCCTCCGTCACGTCCTTGCGAAAATCGTCACTGGCATCCATGATCGCACTTAATCGCGGAATGCGCCGATTCTCGCTGTCACTCGTCGACAGCGCATCGAGGATCTGGCGTTGCTTTTCCAATTCGTCATTCAGTAGCCCCCGCTGCGAATCCAGTTCCCCCTTCAGTTCACCTACCTGCGAAATAGTGTCACTGAGATTGTTGACCATTTGGTCCATCGACTGCGACAACTCACGTACCGATTGTTGCAAAACCCGCACGTCGTGAGCCAATTCAGGAAGGGTCGTCGCGTCGTCGTTTTGCAACCTAGGCCGGTCGCCCTCCTGCCCCCAACCGGGCGATGCCAATGCGACTGCCACGCAAAATCCAGCCACCAACCGACGCAACTCGACGCCTCGGCAGCACCCAGTCAAACGACAACCTGCCAACACAACCGGACGGAGGATACAGTCCATGATTTCTGTTCCCTTATATGTATTAGTTCGCACGTAATTCATTCCGCGTCACCGACAGCAACCTCCAGCTAGGCAGCCAATCGCCCAGCGCCGCTGCCCCCATCACCTCACGACGTGGACCAACCCCACGATGGTCAACCTCACGAAACGCATTGCTATCATTCTACTCATAACCGCTACAGAATTCTGCCGGCCGCGCCAGCAAAAATCCGCACAAGTTGCTAGAGAACGACGGAGAATAGGCGAATTAGGGCGGAGATAGGGATTTGAGAGGATGGGAAATTGGGATCTCGGGAATAATGACGTTCGTCGTACGGGTCTCGGCACTATCGGCTGGCGACGAGTTTTTCCCGAGCCAACAATTCCAGCCGGTCGACGACCTGCTCGGACGATAATCCATCGGTAACGAATTCGATTGCGTCATCGGCAGCGATCAGGCCCCCGACCTTACGCTCGATGTCGCGTCGATCCCGGTCATTTTGCTGCGACAGTACTTCGTCGATGGGCACGAATTCGCCGCGGCGGGCCAAGTCCTTTTGCCGCCGCGCCGCCCTTTCCTGAGGTGATGCCGTAAGAAAGAACTTGCACTCCGCGTGGGGGAAAACAACGGTCCCTTGATCGCGCCCCTCGGTTACGAAATCGCCCGTCTCGCCGATGCCGCGCTGCAAACGGACGAGTTGCTCGCGGATCGCTGGATTGTCGGCGACATGGTGAATGACGGCCGTGATCTCGAGCGAACGGATCTCGCAAGTGACATCCTCTCCGTCCAAATAAACGTGACTTTCGCCGACCTCGATTTTCAACCATCGCGTCAATTCTGCCAGAGCCGCAGCATCTGCCCAATCCATCGACCGTCGTCGGGCCGCCAACGCCACAGCCCGATACATGGCCCCGGTATCGAGGAACCGAAATCCCATCCGCCGCGCCAGCGCACGCGCCACCGTGCTCTTTCCCGCTCCCGCCGGTCCATCAATCGTAATGATCATGCCCTCAGACTACCAACTGACCCGCACTTCTGTCCATTCATAGGGCCGCAAATTGATGCGGGCCACGCCATCGCGCACTTCGCATGACTCCAATTGTCGTCCCATGAAGTCGGTCTTGTCCGCAGCTTTGATCTTTTGGAAACCGGCGAGCCCCGTGATCCCCCCTTGGCCGCTGGTCTCGAGCAATCGCACTCGAAACCCAGCTTGCCCATCGACTCGCCCCTCCCACGCGGTAACCGTCACATGCTTTGCATCGACATGGAATAACCAACCGGTGCTGGCGGCACTTCGGTTCGCGTCATCGACCCACACAGGTGGCGCCGCCAATTGCCGAGCGGCGGCGATCGGGGATGGTAAATCGATCCCGTATGCCCAACGAAACTGCCGTGAATTCTCCCCGCGGACCACGAACATTGTATCCAACATGCGATCATCAATCCGGCGATGAAACGGCAAACCACGTGTGAGAATTGTCGTGATGCGGAAACCTTCATCAATCCCGATGTACTGTGGAGATTCGAACCGCCGCTGCGATGTGGGACGCTGACAGCACTGCAGATCGCGATAGATCTCGGCCGCGTCACTGGCCCACGCGACTCGCGATCCGATGTAGCTCTGCCACGGATCCTCCGTCAACGATGGTTCCCCTTCCAGCGTCAACTCGACCTCTACCACGCGACTGCCACGCCACAATCGAACTCGCTGCTCAAACTCGATAATGGCGGTTGTTTCGGTCGCGCTGGCATCGTGCTGCGTCATTTGACCACGGCAGACAAACTCGCCCACGCACGCGTTGTCGCGCGCCACGGTAACGGAATGGCAAAGCGGCTGCGATTCAGCCGGTATCGGTCGCTTCGCCCCGGTGGTCCGACCCCGTTCGGGTCGCGGATCACGTCCGGAACGCGGGACTTGCCATATCAGTTTCTGTGACAGACGATTGCCGCGCGTCGTGTAGTCGTAGAGCGATCGAATCCCTCCCGTTCGATCGTCGATCGTCACGCGCATGAATTCGTTGCTAAGCGTCAAGGCGGTGGCATCGACCAGGGATGCGGACTTGCCACTTTGGAGCATGCGGCGCGGCGACTTGCTGTCGCCGGCACTGCCACTACGTAGCGACATGAAACCGCACCCAGGGACGTCGACGACCGCGTACCCCTCGTGCTCTTCCGTGACACACACTTGAATTCGTTCGTGCTCCGCGACAACCACCGCTTCCTCAACACAGACTCCGTATCGTACCGGAGACGCATCACTGTTGATCAGGACGTGACGCTTCCCCCCATGATCGGCCGATGGGTTCGCCGGTTTAAACATCGCCTGGACCAACCGACGCGCGGCGTCCATTCGCCGCTCTTCCACGTCTCGCTCGCAATCTGCCTCGGTTGTAGTGGCAACCGTGCCGTCGACGGCATGTCGATGAATAGCCTCCCAATGCTCGTACCGCCGGTGATCGCTTGTGTCGTGCTGGGCGCCATCCCCCAGCAACAACGTCCCCCACGTGAACAACTCCTCGGTTTGCCGCAACCTCCATTCACGGTGCCAATAGCGAACATAACGCGAGATCGGATCGCCTTCCTGTCGCGCCACGCTTTGCTGCAGATAGGGAGACGCGTACTTGTCTTCATCATGCAGTTCCCGCTGGCCGGAATAATCTGTTTGCTGGAAGTACTGATCGATCGTCGTGAACCGCCCCAGGACGGGGCCGTAAGCCGCAACTCGCTGCAGAAGGTGATACCAATAACACGTTTCCCCTGGCCAATGTGCCAGCACCAGGGTCGCCACGTAATCGATCTCCATCGAACCGCCCAGCTTCGTACCGAGATTCAGATAGGTTTCCGGACGACCAGCGTCCAGCGGTACCCGCCCCAGGCTGTCAATCAGTGTCCCATCCGCCCCCTCCCACTTGGTCTTCGCCTGCCCCTTGGCTGGAAAAACTCCGCCGTCGAGCGTAAAGTGCACCGCCGACTCCCAACCCGCCTGCGCCACCAGCTGCGGCAATTGCGAATGCAGGCCATACCGCCGCCGCCCAAAACTCTCCGGCACCCACCCCAACGCATTTCTATATATTTCTATACCGCTTTGCAGTTCATGCCAGACGGATTCGGGATGGACGAGCGAGGATGGCAGTTCGTGGTGTTCGCCGCCGATCACCGCCAGTTGCCGCTGCTCGTGCAGCGATTTGAGCTGGTCGATCAGGTCCGGCCAGTGCTGGCGGAGGTATTCAACGGTCTGGCCGCTGGCCATCAGGTTCACGGGAATTCCCAGTGCCAGCTGCTGCTGCAATCGCTGGTCGCAATAGGGTGGTGCAAGCAGCGTGACATCGATCAAATGGACCTCGACCGGGTAGTAGTGGTCACGCTCTTCGGCCAGTACGCCGAAGCAGCGTCGTAGTTCTTCGCGGCCGGCGTGGTCGTCTCCCCGCACAACCGCCTGTGCGGCCGCGACGGCGTGAATGGTCAGTTGTTTCACATCCAGATTACTGGAATAGTGCATGCGGCGCGTCAGCAATTCGACCTGCAGGTAGGCATAGCCCAGGGCAAAGAAGTCGTCGCACCAGGCCGCGGGTGTTGCCGGTTCGGCAACTTCTTCGCTGGGGTCAAGTTGTTGCAGCCATTCGATGGCAGTCTGGGCCAAGGCGTGAGGGTCGTGATCGTGCCGAAGCAGCACGACATGTTGCTGCTGGGCGTCCCAATCGGCTTCGTAATCGACATGTTGCTCGCAAACAGAGGGAACAGCGACGACGCACCGATGCAGATTGGTCAATCCCGCTTCGCCGCGCCGGTAGGTGGGAATGGCCCCGGCGGCGGCCAACAGTTGGGGGTGCCAGAGGGCGGCCCAGGCGCCGAGCAGTCCGTCGGCCTCGTCGGCGACCAGGTAAGTGGGAAAATCCTCCAACGAATGGCAGGGCAGTAGGCAAATCAGCTGTAATTGTGAGGTCATGCCTAACAGAATACCACTTCCCCAACCGCCGGCGGAGGGGCCTGAGGGGGGGCGGGCCGGGAAACTGGCCGATCGTAAAAAACCGGCAAAAACAGCTGGATTTCACGAAATAAATTGACAGTCGCTAGCCGACGTCGGTACACTGAAGTATCCGGGACAGAATTCACGTTGCACCGAGGGAAAACCGTCACGCTTGAAACTTGATCGGCACGGTATTCGGCCGGTTCAAGTACGCAGCCGGGCGACGTCGTAGGACAGGGCGTCGTAGGCGAGCGCAGGGCGGTTGAACTGAAAGGCAACGTGAACGATCTTCCCCGGTCTGTCACTCGATTGCACCTTTTCCATCGCAGACCATAATTATTCCAAGAATTTTTCAGGGGGCTTTGCATGGCCAGTGGACAAGGCGTTTGGGGCATTGACATCGGTCAGTGTGCATTCAAAGCGCTGCGCGGAACGGTTCAGGACGACGGCACCGTCTTGGTCGATGCTTTCGATTACATCGAGTATCCCAAGATTCTCAGCCAACCAGATGCCAAGCCGGACGAGTTAATCCGAGCGGCGCTGAAGCAGTTCTTGTCGCGCAATTCCTTGCGTGGCGACCGGGTGGCGATCTCGCTTTCGGGGCAAAGCGGATTGGCGCGATTCGTAAAATTACCGCCCGTGGAATCGAAGAAGATTCCGCAGCTGGTTTCTTTTGAAGCGAAGCAGCAGATTCCATTTTCTTTGGACGACGTTGTCTGGGATTATCAGACGATGCCTGGGGCGGCCGAGGAGGACGGTTTTGCCTTGGAGGCCGAGGTCGGGATCTTCGCGATTAAGCGGGACCAGGTATTCCGCATGATCCAGCCTTTGATTGACGCGGAAGTGGAATTGGATCTGATCCAGTTAACGCCGTTGGCGTTCTACAACGCCGTCACGTACGATTTCATTACCGACGCTCCGCCTCCGGAAGAGTACGATCCCGACGAGCCACCGCCGTCGGTGGTTGCGATTTCGATGGGAACGGAAACGTCGGACCTGGTGGTAACCGACGGGTATCGCGTTTGGCAACGCAGCATTCCATTGGGTGGCAATCACTTTACCAAGCAGCTTACCAAAGAGCTGAAACTCACATTTGCCAAAGCGGAGCAAACCAAGCGGAACGCGTTGGAAGCCGAGGATGCCCGGTCGTTATTCCAGGCGATGCGTCCGGTATTCAATGACTTGGTAACGGAAGTGCAACGCAGTATTGGCTTTTTCAAGAGCTTGGATCGCAAGGCAACGATCCAGTCGGTGGTAGTAACTGGCAATGCGGTCAAGTTGCCGGGATTGGCGAATTACTTGGAGAAGAACCTCGAGTTGCCGGTAACGAAGCTCGATCAATTCAATCGCCTTGAAGGTCCGGGGGTGTTGGGCAACCCGGTCTTCACCGACAACGTAATGACGTTTCCGGTCTGTTACGGTCTGATCCTGCAGGGGGCAGGTCAGGCCAAGCTGCGCACCAGCCTGTTACCGCGGGAGATCTTGACACAGCGGTTGATTCGCCGCAAAAAGCCGTGGGTGGCGGCGATGGCGGGTTCGATCCTCTTGGCCTGTGCGTTCAACTATTTTTTCAACTGGAATGCCTGGTCGAAGGTCCGGCCCGAGGAATGGAAGAGCGCGATGACGGAGGTCGACAACCTCAAGCGTGAGGGGGACGGCTTTGTCTCGCAAGATACCGCTCAACAAGAAACACTCGCACGGATTGAAGGTGTTGGCGAAGCGGCCGTGGGCAGTTCCGACGGACGGCTGTTGTGGCTGGAATTGCTGAAGATGGTCACCGAGGCCTTGCCGGTTGACGAATCGGTTCCGCAAGGGAAGATCATGACGTTGGAAGAGCGTGGGTTGTTGCAGCGGAAAGAGTTGTACGTCGACTACATCGAATCGCAATACTACTCGGACCTTTCGACTTGGTTCACCGACGCCGCCAAGCAGCGATATCAAGAGGGGCAAGCATCCGCCAAAGCGGGTGCGTCGACGATCGAATCCTCCGAACCAGTGACCGATCCGGCAGCAGATCCGGCGGCCGACGACGCTGCTGCGGCAGCGGACCCCAACGCTGTAGCGGCGGACGCACCGGACGCTGACGCTACGGCCGCAGACGCTACGGCCGCTGACGTTGTGGATCCCGCCGCTGCGACGTCAGATGCCACTGATATGGCACTGGATGGCGCGGAGGCCGACAATGTGGCGGACTCGACCGCGGATGACGGCATGCTGGAACCAGCGGAAGTGGAGGTGCCGGACTATCCCGCTCCCGAAGGGGGTGGCTGGGTCATTGAAATCCACGGCTATCACTTCCACAACGAAGCGCCACCCAACTGGGGCGCACAATACGTCCGCAGCACGCTGCTCAAGCAGTTTGATTCCGGCACCGTGGAATTACCGGTCGGCCCGCCTGACGAAAACGGCAACGTCAGGACCGAACGCTTTACGGCCGCGGAACTGGGCATCAAGTATCCCATTCTCGCGGACGACGATATGCAACGTCGCTACAAGATTCGTAATCCCAAGTACGAAGCCGAAGTCCTCAAGCAAGGGGGGACGCTTACCAACGATATGATGGGAGCCGAAGGGGGGATGGGGATGGGTGGCATGCTGCCAGGACAGGAGACGACCGGTCAGCCGGTGCTGGGGCCGGACGGCAAGCCCGTCGAGCAAATCAAGCCCTACATCGAAGTTCCGATTTATAAATTCACCGTGCAGTTTTGCTGGCAACAGAAACGTGTCAGCGAACGACTCAAGGCACGCGAAGAGGCAAGACTCGAAGCAGAATTGGGCGCCGATGAAGTTGCCGCAATTCCTGGAACCGGAGGAGGTCTGTAATCGCCATGGAAAAGATCAAAGCATTCTTCCGCTATATCAAACGCCAGCAATTCTGGCTGATCTGCACGGTCATCGTCATCCTGGGCTGCGTGATCTGGTTCATGACCACGCGGGAATTGGCCGCCGAACGCAAGAAGAACGAAGATACGATCAATTCGAACTACAGCACCGTGCAAACAATGACCAGTCAGGCACAAGCGCCCAACGAGAAGGTCGCCGCTGCGATGACCGAGCTGATTGAAACACGCAAGTCGCAAGTGGAAGAAGCGTGGCGTGAGAAATACAAGCAGCAAGAGACGATCCTCGTATGGCCCACGGATATGACGCCGGAATTCCAACGTGCGGTCGTTAATCTCAAGCCGATCGAAACGGTCACTCGCGAGTTGCCGGCCCACTATCGCGAACAGTATAGCTACTTTATCGAACGCGAATTGCCGAAACTGGCCGAACGCATCCATGCCAAATGGAAACCCGCCAACGATCCCAATATGGGAGGTGGCATGATGGGGGGCGGTCGCGGCGGGTATGGCTCCGAAGGAGGTGGATACGGGGGTGGCACCGACGACTGGGCGGGTGACGAAACCGATACGATGATGATGGGCCGTGGCGGATACGGCAGTGAAGGGGGCGGATACGGCGGTGGCCTGGTCGACGCCAACGGTAACCCGATTGTCGATGACGGCAATTTCGTGAAATGGCATCCGGGCAATCAAGGGCTCATTCAGTTCGAACACTTCTCGTGGCCGGAAACACAAAGCAAAGTCCCCACAACCAAACAAATGCTCTACGCCCAGGAAGACCTGTGGGTCCTGACATCGCTGATGGATGTGATTGCTCAAACCAACGAGAACGCCACGGGTGCCCACAATGCCGTGATCAAACGGATCGAGTTCATCCACATTGGCAAAGACGTTTCGCCGAGTGCCGGTAAGGTGTCAGCCGTAAAAGCATCCGCCGTCGATGCCACGATGGAGGATCCGATGCTGGCGGGCAGTGGAGGTTATGGAACGGAAGGAGGCGCCGTCGCGATGGACGCGGGGGCGGGAGCGAGTCTGGACGGTGGACGCAGTCCCTACGGCGGGTACGGCAGTGAAATGGGTTCCGGCGGGGCTCTGGGGGCCGATGGCATGCCGATTCCGATCGTTCGCGACCCGGCGGAAAAACGCTACGTCGATAAAGACTATCAACAACTCACCAGTGAGCAACTTAAGGAGGCGATCGAGTCGTCGTCGCCCGACACCGTCTACCTGGCCGTGGCCAAACGCATGGCGGTCCGGATGCGTTTTTACATGGATCAGCGTGGTATTAATCGTTTGCTGCTGGCCTGTGCCAATTCGCCGTTGACTGTGGAAGTTCGCCAAGTACGACTGTTTCGCGACAAGAAGCTTATGGACGCAAAATCGTCACCATTCGGCGACATGTTCGGTGGGATGGGTGGCATGAT
>JAGQPD010000276.1 GCA_020426865.1 Planctomycetales bacterium | reverse complement strand
CAGCGGAGGGGAGGGAGTGAGCGATTTTGATTTTGATTTCCCGGCGGATCGTCGCGGTACTGGCAGCTTGAAATACGATCGATATGCCGGGCGTGACGTAATTCCGTTGTGGGTCGCGGACATGGATTTTCGTTCGCCACCTGCAGTGATTGACGCATTGCACCGGCGGGTGGAGCATGGCGTGTTCGGCTACACTCGACCGAGTGAGGAATTGACGAGTGTAGTTGTCGACTATCTTGATCGGAAGCATGGTGCGGAGATTGATCCTTCGTGGGTTGTGTGGTTACCGGGTTGTGTTCCGGCGTTGAGCATGGCGTGTGCGTCGGTTGGCGAAGCGGGTTCGGAGGTCATAACGTTCACGCCGGTCTATCCTCCCTTTTTGCACGTGCATCGCGATTCAGCGCGGGTCTGCCGGGAGGTCCCTTTAGCGGTTGGGGACGACGGCCGATATGCCATCGACACGGAGGCGTTAGCAGCGAGTGTCACGAGCAAGACAAAGGTGTTGTTGTTTTGCAATCCGCACAACCCCGTCGGGCGCGTATTCACACGGCAGGAGACCGAGGGGCTCGCTCAATTCTGTCACGACCACGATTTGCTCTTGTGTGCGGATGAGATACATTGCGACTTGATCCTCGACGAGCAGCGGACGCCGCACGTTTCCGCGCTCACGTTATCGAATGAACTGCGAGATCGGACGATTACGTTGTTGGCGGCCAGCAAGACTTACAATATCGCGGGGCTGGCGTGTGCGTACGCCGTGATCCCCAACGCCGAGCTACGCCGCGATTTCGTCAAAGCGGGCGGCAAGCTTCTGCCAGAGATCAGCCCTTTGAGTTTCATTGCCACGGCGGTTGCCTACGAGCAAGGGGAGGCATGGCGGCAGGAGCTGTTGGAGTACTTGCGGGAAAGTTGGCGAATCGTGCACACTTTTGTGCGGGAACAAATTCCGCGAGTGAAAGTAACTCCGTTGGAAGCCACATACCTGGCCTGGTTGGACGTTCGGGAGTTGAACTTGCCCGATCCGCACCAGTATTTCGAAGAGCATGGATTGGGTTTTTCGCGCGGCGGAGATTTCGGCGATTCACGATTCGTACGCATGAATTTTGGGTGCACTCACGAGACACTGCGACGAGCCCTGGAGCGATTGCGCGCGGCAGTTGACTGCTTGCATTAATCAGCCACGATGACGGCAACGGACTTAGTTGTGGATCGCCGCCAGACGACAAACGTGAGATCGTCGGGTTTGGACGGCAGGTGATCGCCGGTAGCACGCATACGTTGCCCGGCCACCGTCGCCAGCTGATCAGCAACAACGTCGAGTGGTCCTTTGCGAATAAACTCCACGACCTCGTTGAGGTGCAAGTTGTCCATCAGTCCGTCACTTGCGAGGAGAACGGTGTCGAGCGGCGAAAGCGGAATAGGTGGCCCCAAATCGATTCGCATTCGTGACATGCCAATGACATTCGAGACGATGTGGCGATCTTCGTGATGCATGGCTTCGTCCGGTGCCAGCATCCCGGATTCCACGGCATACCCGACCGGCGAATGGGGAACAGACTGGAACTTGATTTTGCCGCGTTGACCGACGACAAGGATTGCGGAGTCACCGACATGGTACGGTCGCATGTTGTGACCATCGATTTCGACGACTGCCAGCGTCGTCGCGGTACCACTTCCCAGATCAAGGACGGCTTCGTTTGCACGTTCGAAACCGTTGAGGACCGCCGACCGAAGCAACGTGTCTTCCTGCACCGCGGAGACGACTTCGGACCGTACATGCTTAAGCGCCAGATTTGCGGCCTGTTCGCCAAATGCCCCGCCCCCCAGTCCATCGGCAAGCACGAGAACTCCCGTCGATTCGCTGATGCGAATCACCGCGGCTGCGTCTTCGTTGGGCGTTGATTTGTCCGGGCAGCGTGCGGAGTATACAAACGCAATGCCACCGGCAACCGGTACCGGACACGCTTCGCGCATGTCCTGTTGGCGAAAGAACTGACTGGATACTTCACTGGCCGTCGACATACATGAGATTCTCTACGACATGCTACGAGATCCGACTTCATTAGGGTGATTTACCACACCACGGACAATGGCTCCAGTAGGCTGGCAAGAATCCCCAGCCACATGATTTGCACTTGTCCGTCGCACCCGCTACAGTCCATTTTTTTCGCACTTTCTTGCGGCACCAGGGACAATACCGCATGAAGGGCATCAGGAGCTTTCGGTCGCAGGCTGGATTTGAGCACCGAGCATTGTACCGTGCATCCGAGAGTCTACGCAGTGTCTGTGGCTCGAAACCGGCACCGTAGCACCAGGGACAATAACGCCAATCCAACTTCATACCACGGTGGCATCGGGGACAGTGTATCGGAAATGACGAATATCCCGTGTGCGTCGGACGGTGTTTGCCACACCAGGGACACCAGTGCATCCCTTCGGCGACTGGGCCATCGCATTTTTCGCAGTTGCAGTTGGTTTGCAGCAGCTTGCCAAACTGTTGCTGGAACTGTTGCCTGCGGACAGCCTTCCAATCCCGACCGCTCCGTTTGCCGTTGACGGCAGGACCTTTGGAACGGAACATCAGCGCGCGGCGTTTGAGAGCCCGAAACGCCGTTAACATCTGATCGGCATCGGCGAATCGTTTGCGCGGGTCAACTTCCAGTGCCCGTTGCAACAGTCGAATCAGGTCGGGATGCAGCCGGCGGCGCGCCTTCTCATCACCCGGTGGCGGCCACGCAAATGGCCATTCGGGCAATTGCCCTGTAAACATCCGCCACAGAATCAGCCCCAATGAAAAAACATCCGACCGAAAACTTGGACGACCCATTGCCTGTTCGGGTGCCATGTATCCCATGGTGCCGGAACCCGACGCCTTCAATGTACGCTGCGCAACGCGGGCAATGCCGAAATCTGCCAGCCGCAAACGGTTGTTCGGAAACAGAATCATGTTTTCCGGCTTGATGTCGCAATGGATGATCCGGTGGTGATGAGCGTGTGCGACGGCTGATAACATCTGTTCCGCGAAATCCAACATCACATCGAACGATATCCGCGTTCGCATGCGTTCGTCCAACGTTCGCTCGCCCAACGCGTATACGATCACGAATTTGTCCTGCACGAAACTGGCATTCTTAATCTGCAAGATATTCGGATGATCCAATTGAGCTGCCAGTCGGACTTCGCGACGAAAATCATCCAAAACGTCACTATTTACCAGATGCGGCCGCGGCACCTTCAAGGCGACTCGGACCCCCTCGATCGTGTCCATCGCGCGATAGACATGTGCAAACCCACCTTCGCCAAGTTTGCCCTCAATCCGATATTTGTCAAAACGTTGCCGAGCCTTAAACAACATGAGACCCCAAAATGGGCAATAGTCCAAAAGAACCGAATTCGGCCGCTGCTGATCGTGTTGTTCATCTATAACAGATGTCGTCCATCGCGGCGAGACGGAGCGGCGTGATTGGTTGCCTCACAGCGTACCAATCATTATGATCCAAATCTGGCAATTGCAAATTCCGATCGCTCGACATCCGGCACGCGACCGTAGCGAATACCATGATCCACCTGCATCAAATTGTACGTTATCTGGAGGAACTTGCTCCGCCTTGCTCCGCCGAAGATTGGGACAATGTGGGGCTCTTGGCGGGCGATACGGAATCGGCGGTGGAACGCATCATGACGTGTTTAACGATCACGCCCGAAACGGTGGCCGAGGCGATCGACCGCCACGCCAACCTCGTCGTTTCGCATCATCCCTTGCCGTTCCGCGCCATCAAAAGCGTCACGACTTCCACAATTCCCGGAAAACTGCTGTGGGAATTGATTAGTCATCGGATCGCGATTTACAGCCCCCATACCGCCTGGGATTCGGCCAATGCCGGGATCAATCAACTCACCGCGCTGGGCATCGGCCTGACGAACATCCGGCCACTGGTCCCCCATCAGCCACCGCTGGATCCTAGCGACGGGGCCGGGCGCATCGGGATGTTGGAAACGCCGCAGCCGTTGGTCGACTTCGTGCAGGTCGTCAAGCGATTCTACGGAATTTCCACGTTGCAATTCGTGGGAAACCCTCAACACCAGCTGACCAAGATCGGCATTGGTTGCGGCAGCGGCGGGTCGCTCCTCCAACCCGCCCTCAAGCTGGGTTGCGATGGCTTCTTGACCGGAGAAGCGAATTTCCATTCCGCGCTGGAAGCCCGAGCCGCCGGTGTCGCCTTGGTCCTGGTCGGCCATTTCGCCAGCGAACGCTTCTCGCTCCACAGTCTGGCTCAACGGCTACATCTGCAATTCCCCAACTTGACGATCTGGGCCAGCATCGACGAATCCGATCCGGTACAGACGATCTAACCCTGCCAGCGAGCGCTAGCGAAATCGAAACGGCAACGATCCAAAGCCATTCCGCTTGTGGCGGGGGCCTCCGAATTGCACCGGATCGTCGATTTGCGGATCCCAACTGTCCAACAACCTGGCCAACGGCACGAAGTTGTCGTATTGGAAGGCCATAAAGCAACAAGCCACCCCATCTGGGGTTGCCAGGACCGAACGGCCGATCGCAACGGCAGTGGTAACGACCTGAAGCGAAAATACGCGGCGAGTATGCGAAAATCCTTGCGTATTTCCGCTGGCCGACACCGTCACGACGGGCCGCGGCGTCACGACGCACGCCCGCAATTCCAAGGCGCCCACGCTGGTTTTCTGGCCAGCTGGTACTGGACCTTTTCTATCCATATGCCTAAGCTTGCGATTGGAACAGAAGGAACAGGTATCACCGATGGATCGGCGTTTTCTTTTCGGGAAGGGAATCGCGCGATGAACTCCGCATCCCCAGCGCAGATGTTGTCGCCTGCGCGCTCCATAGCGGCAACACACTCGCCAGCAACGCGTCCGACGACCGCGCATCCCTCGTACATGCGGTTGTCCCAAGTCGACGCTGACCACCGGCTCAATCGGCGCAATGGTGAAGAAGATTCCGGGTGGTGTTCCCCCGAAGAAGACGGGGTGTCCACGGGCTATGAGTCGGTCGGCAGCGTCGGCATTCGTGATCTGCGGATGGTCGATCGATATTGCTTGCTGGAAACCGAGGACGGATCCCGGCTGGTGGAACCGGCCACGTCGCGGGATCATGCAGAGATCCATCAGCTTTTGTTGGCGGTGTTCCAAGGACCGTCGCGTCGCGAATTCGGATCGCAGAACGAGCACCCATTGTACGAGCCGTCGGATCGACTGGTGATCCGCGAGCGAGGTCGGTTGGTTGCACATATTCATCCACAATACCGTCGCATCGTTTTCGCCGATCAATCGTTGATGGTGGGCAACCTTGATGCGCTCTGTACGTTACCGGAGTATCGAGGCCGCGGCTATGCCCATCAGCTGATGTTGGGCGCCGAAGAACAGTTGCAGGCGGCCGGAGCAGCGATGGCGATGGTCTGCACCGATCAACCGGCATTCTTCCGTGAAATGGGCTATGCCCCGTGCGGGCGGCATTGTTTTTCGTCAGCCAGTCCGCGCGACATCCTGGCGCAGCTCGAATTGGTCCGGCCGAAATACCGACGGTGGGAACAGCCGCCACCGTCGCTGAATATCCGGTTATGGCGGCAGACGGAACTTGGTTCCTTGATGCGCATCTACAATGACAACACCGCCGAGGGATTTGGTGCCACGCAGCGTGACGAGGATCACTGGCGATGGCTGATCAATCGACAGGCCTTTGACCAGATCTATGTTGCAATTGACGGTCCGGATCGTTTGGATTTGGAACATCGCAATTCACCGATCGTAGGCTACGCGGTAGTGCGAAGGGGCCAAATTGTAGAACTGATGACCTCACCGTTGCACGATCAATCAGCGGCTCAACTAGTTCGGCGCGTTTGTGCGGATGCGATTGAGCGCGACCAACTTCGCGTCACTGCCCATGCACCTCCCGGGCATCCGATCCACCAATTGATCGAGGACGCCGGCGGCCGCCACTTTGCCGCGGAAACCGTGGGGAGTCGCACATGGATGGCAAAGGTCTTTGATCCCTTGGAATTCCTCCGACGTCAGCGCCACAACGTGGCAGCTCGCGTGAAAGCCACAAAACGAAATCTACCCATCGAGTTCGGTATGTTGCTTGACGGCCAACCGCTGACCGTTTCGGTTACACGACGAACCGTGAAGGTTTCTTCTGGCGGCAACCTTTCGGATCGTCTTGAATTGGATTCGCCAACGTTAACCCAAATGCTGCTGGGACACGCCAGCCCCAGCGAATTGTCCGATCGAGGGCAATTGGCATATGTTACCGACGAAACGCTGGAAATTGCCGAAGCGGTATTTCCAAAGCTTCCGTTCTGGCAACCCGTATTCGATACGATACGCGGATCATAATCACAACGGTGTTTGCCGGACACGCAACGTGCGATCGCACCGCGACATCTTGCCAAAAGTCGCAGGGCCGATGCCAACGCCCTTGAGCATAGGCCCTTGATCGCCAACGCAAACCCTACGATAATCATCGTTAAAGTCGTTGCGCATCAATGACTTACAGCGGATTTCCAGCTTGCTCCATGGTGGAACCTGGGGCACCAATGGAGTCGGTCCATGGCTTGCGATCGCTTTCACAAGCCAACACTTCGAAATCACTCGCCCCATTCCTTGATTGGTTCACAGCATGTCTGAAACTTCGAAATTGAGTCCCGTGGAGGAGATTAAGGAACAGAGCCATTACTTGCGGGGTGCGATTCCCGAGGAGCTCGTCGATGAAAACGACCATTTCGGCAAGGAAAGCGTGCAACTGTTGAAACATCACGGTACCTATCAGCAGGACGACCGCGATCAACGCAAGGCGGCCAAGGCCAGTGGTGGTGGCAAGTCGCACATGTTCATGGTCCGCACGAAACTGCCGGGCGGGCGACTAACGAGCTCACAGATGTTGGAGGAACTGAAGCTGTGTGACGAGATTGGCAACGATACATTGCGAATCACCAGCCGCCAAGGGTTACAATTGCATGGCGTGTTGAAACAGAATCTCCATCAGACAATTCACAGAATCAATGCCGCCAAGATGACAACACTGGGTGCCTGTGGCGACGTCAATCGAAACGTTATGTGTTGTCCGGCACCCATCAAATCTGCCGTGTACGCTGAACTACGCCGCATGACAGATTTGATCGCCGAACACCTGGCACCACGATCGACCGCTTATCACGAAATCTGGCTACGAGACGATGCAACGGGGGAAGACACCAAGGTTGCCCAGACTGACGCAGAACATGTGGAACCAATTTACGGTCGTCATTACTTGCCACGAAAATTCAAGATCGGCATCGCGCTGCCGCACGATAACTGCATCGACGTATATACCCACGATCTGGGACTATTGGCAATCGTCGAGGGAGATCACGTCATCGGTTACAACGTGATCGTCGGTGGTGGAATGGGAGTGACCCCGTCGGCCAAGAAGACGTTCCCTGCGATCGGTCAGCCGATGTGCTTTGTCTCACCCGATCGGGCACTCGACGTGATCGTGGCGGTCGTTAAGGTACAACGAGACTTTGGAAACCGTGAAGACCGCAAGGTTGCTCGTCTGAAATACCTGATCGCCAACTGGGGTTTGGAGGAATTCCGCAACAAAGTAGCGGAGTACTATGGCGGACACCTCGAGCCGTTGCGCGACGTGGACGTTTACGAATTCGACGATCACATGGGTTGGCACGAGCAGGGAGACGGCCGGTGGTTTTACGGTTTGAATGTCGAAAACGGACGAATCCTCGATGGTGAAACGTTCCAGCTGAAATCCGCGATTCGCGAGATCTGCACGACGATCCAGCCCGGCATCCACCTGACTTCGCACCAGAGCATTCTGTTCACGGATATCGAGGCCGTGGACAAAGACCGCTTGATGGAGATTCTTCAGCGACATCACGTCGTCACCAGCGAGGATATATCTATCGCACGACGCTGGTCCATGGCATGCGTAGCGTGGCCGACTTGCGGGTTGTCGATTACGGAATCCGAGCGGGCACTTCCCGGTTTGATCGACGCGTTGGAGGGGGAGCTCGAGCGGTTGGGCCTGGCATCCGAACGCTTCACGATTCGGATGACCGGTTGCCCGAACGGCTGCGCTAGACCGTACAACTCGGATATTGGGCTCGTCGGCAAGACCGCGGGAAAAT
>JAGQPD010000275.1 GCA_020426865.1 Planctomycetales bacterium | reverse complement strand
ACGCCACGGTGCCGCACCCGGTGCCAGGATTAGCTTGTCGTAAGCCTCATCGTACTCCTGATTCGTGAGAAGGTTCCGCACGTGAACCGTTTTCTGTTGTCGATCAATCGACAGTACGTTGGAATGCGTCCGTACGTCCAGGCGATGACGGTCTGTCAGCATTTGCTTGGGCGCGACCAGTAGCTTACGTCGATCCTCTATGACTCCTCCCACATAGTACGGCAATCCACAGTTGGCGAACGATGGCTCCTCACCCCGCTCGAAGACGACAACCTCCGCCCTCTCGTCCAACCGGCGAATTCTGGCCGCCGCCGATGCCCCGCCCGCTACGCCTCCTACGATTACCACCTTCATTGCTTGGTACTGCCTTTCCCGTTGATGCCTACCGAAATCGTGCAAAAATCGGACGGCCGGATTATGATGATTTGGTAAAGAATGTCTGAAATTTGCGTCGCGTCAACGCGATGCCGGGTGTCGTCGTCCGGAAACCTGTCCGTCCGGCTTGTACGCACTTCAAAAGGTAGGACGCACTGACACCGGATTATTGTACGTATTCCCCGAGAATTCGACTGCCCTCGATGGCGGTCGTGCCCCAACCACTTCCGTAAGACGACCGGAGCCGTATGAAACAAGCCCTTAATCATCGCTGCCCGCGCCGGCGGTTTGCCTGTGAGTCGCTTGAGTCCCGTCAGATGATGGACGCGAGCATGTTGCGAGTCACGGAATTTGTTGCTTCCAATACCGGAAGTCTGCTCGATGCCGACGGAGAATCCTCCGATTGGATCGAGTTGCACAATACGGGCGACGAGGCGGTATCGCTTGCGGGGTTACACCTGACCGACGATCCGCTCGAACTCCAGAAATGGACGTTTCCCGACGGCACATCGATCGCAGCTGGCGCCTATCTGATCGTGTTTGCGTCCGGTAAGGATACCGTGCTGGCAGGCGGCCAGGTGCATACGAGCTTTCGATTGGCGGCTGGCGGTGAGTTTTTTGCGTTGGTCGACGTGGATGGTACGACGATCATTGACCAGTTCAGTCCACAGTTTCCGCCACAATACGAGAACATATCCTACGGTCGGGCGATGGCGCCGGAGGGGCAACCGACCAAGATCGTTGCCGATGGCGCGACGGCGCGCGCCTGGGTCCCCACGGACAGCCGTTACGACGACGCGTGGATGCATCGCGAATTCAACGACGCGGCTTTCAACATTGTCGGGCCGACCGGGTTCGGCTACGAGAACAGCCCCAACAATGCGGTCAACTACACAAACCTGATCCGCACAAACGTATCGTCGGGTGTCACCTCTTTGTATCTTCGTCTGGCATTCCAGCTGGAGACGCTCAGCGGCGTCGACCGACTATCGCTGGCAGTCCGCTACGACGACGGGTTTGTGGCATATGTCAACGGACAACTGGTTGCCCAATCGAACGCTCCGGATAGCCTGCAATGGAATTCACGGGCGGCAGCTTCGCATAACGACAACGATGCAGTCCAATTCGAGCCCTACGACATCTCGTCCGCCATACCTTTCCTCCGCGAAGGGGACAATGTCCTGGCGATTCACGCGATGAATCTGAATCCGCAAAGTTCCGATTTTCTGATTTCAGCGGAACTGTCGTATCAGGCCGCCGAGCTGATCGAGCCCGATCAATTAGGGTATTTTGTGACAACCACTCCAGGGTATGCCAATGAGACGACGACTATCGCGGGATTTGCCGAACTGCCCGTCTTTTCCCTCCCGCACGGAATTTTTGATGAACCACAGTCGATAGAACTTTCCACGGCCACGGACGACGCCATCATCGTCTATACCACTGACGGATCGACGCCACAGGCCGATGAAAACCTACAGGCAACTGTGGGAACGCTGTACACCAGCCCAATTCTTGTCGACGCGACGACCACGCTTCGAGCCCGTGTTTTTCGCACGGGTTTCGAACCGTCGTTCCCAGCGGCCAGCACCTACCTGTTTCTAGACGATGTGCTCCGTCAATCGCCCCTAGGAGAAGTCCCCGCGGGCTGGGCTGCCGACGGTGTCAATGGACAACATCTCGACTATGGCATGGATCCCGACATCATCGCGCTCTACGGTGAAGACGCCATCATCGATTCGCTCACGGCGCTTCCGTCAATATCGATCACCACCGATGTCGCCAATCTCTTTAGTCCCTCGACCGGAATCTACGTCAACGCCGTCAATCGCGGACGCAATTGGGAACGCCCCGCATCGATTGAATTGATCAATCCCGACGGCAGCGACGGATTCGCTGTCAACGCGGGGTTGCGGATTCGGGGAGGTTACAGCCGCAATGACTTCAACCCCAAGCATGCCTTTCGATTGTATTTCCGCGGCGAATATGGCAATAGTAAACTCGAATACCCCATGTTCGGCGATGAAGGCGTCGATCAATTCGATGTGTTGGACCTCCGTACCGCTCAAAACTACTCGTGGTCGAATTCGGGCGACCAACAGAATACGTTTCTCCGCGAAGTTTTCGGTCGCGATCTGCAGCGCGATATGGGCGAACCCTACACTCGCAGCCGTTACTACCACCTCTATTTGGACGGAGTCTACTGGGGAGTGTATCAAACACAAGAACGTGTGGAAGAGTTCTACGGCGAATCCTACTTTGGCGGTGACGAGGTCGATTACGACGTCGTCAAGGCGGATCTTGGCGTAACCGGACAAACCGAGGTGACCAATGGCAATGACGAGGCGTGGTTTCGGCTGTTTACGCTCGCACAACAGCTTGCCGACGACCCGACCGGGCGCGCTGACAACTATTGGACGATGCAAGGACGCAATCCAGATGGCTCGCGGAACCCCGATTTGCCCGTCCTGCTGGATGTTGACAATCTGATCAACTACATGATGGTCATCTTCTACACCGGTGGCTACGATTCGGGGCTGTCACGGTTCCTCGGCGACAATCGCGGCAACAACTGGTTCGGGATCTACAACCGCGCTACCGCCGATTCCGGATTTCAATTCTTCATCCACGACAACGAACACTCGCTCGGTGCCGAAGGAAACCTGCACGGCACCGTCGGCATCAATCGGACAGGCCCCTTCAACAATGGCAACGAGTCGGTCTACGAGCAATTCAATCCGCAATATTTGCACCAGGACCTGCTGGCGAGTATTGACTATCGGCAACGCTTTTCGGATTTGGCTGCCGAGTATTTTAGCGAAGGAGGGTTGTTATCGCCTGATGCTAACCGGGCGCGCATGACAAAGCGCATCGAGCAGGTGGAAAATGCGATCATTGCCGAAGCCGCGCGCTGGGGCGACGCCTTCCGCCGTGTTCCTCGAAACAAATCGGATTGGGAAACGGAAGTCGATTGGTTGATGAACTCCTATTTCTCAACCCGCAGCTCACTTGTTGTGTCTCAGCTTCGTCAGGATGGTCTGTCACCAATCATACCGGCTCCGGTCTTGAGCCAGGATGGCGGCGACGTGCCGCCGAATTATCTGCTTTCCATTTCGGCCGCTACGGGCGCGATCTACTACACGCTCGATGGCGCAACAGATCCGTTCGGTGTGGGAGGTAATGTCAATCCGTCTCCCGTAGTGCAGATTTACGACGGGCCGATTTCGCTCCCCGATGATGCGACGATCTGGATACGCGCTTTGAACTCGCGGGGACTTTGGTCGGCCTTAGTGAAGGCCCAGTTCCACACGGTGCCATTAGCAGGTGACTACAATCTTAACGGGGTTGTTGATGCCGCCGACTACACGGTTTGGAAGGACAGTTTCGGCTCGGTGACAGACCTGGCTGCCGACGGCAATGGTAACGGCAGCGTCGACGCCGCCGATTTCACCGTCTGGCGCGACAACTTCGGTGCCGGTGCCGTACCTGTCTTGACAGCCAATGCCGTCGCGCCGGTTAGCGATCTTGTCGGTACCAGCCAATCGACAGCCCGTTTTGCCAAGCGGACTTGTAGTCAACGCGGTCGACATGCTAACGACCAAGAACTTGCGATTGACGCTGTGCATGCTAATGACCTTCTGCCTGCCGATCCATTGCCGAAAATGGTTTCGCAAGCCCTCCGCTTCCGCACCGTTGTGCGCGGAACCGACGATCGTATTGTGTTGAACGCCGCCGCGACTCCATGACGCTTATGAGTCGTCGGAATTAGGCCAGCAGAGATTCAGGCGAATTGGCTTTGATATTGGCCCGAATGCTATTTATGAGTGATTCGCGGTCGATTGGTTTTGTGGCGAAGTCATCGCACCCGGCTTGCAGGCACAAATCACGGTCGCCGCTCATTGCATGTGCCGTCAAGGCGACAATCGGACGCACGTAGCCTAGCGCTCGCAATTCGCTTGCAGCACCATATCCGTCGAGGACTGGCATTTGCATGTCCATGAGGACCACGTCGAACGGGCGGCCTTGCGATTCTGCGCGCAATGCCTCGTCAACTGCCAGACGGCCGTTCTCGACAACGATGACGTCGGCCCCGGCCTTTCGCAGAATGAACGAGATCAATCGCTGATTATCTGGGCCGTCCTCAGCCAATAGCAGTTGGACATTATCGAGGGGAGTATTGTCGGCGGTCGGTGTGCTTAAAGGGTCGGTATTCGCCTCAGCAGCCGTCTTAATTTCGACCGGTGCCGATTGCGAGCTTGGCGTTAACAACGGCACGCTGTCTATGGGGCCGCTCGCCACGTTCACGCGCATGCGTGTGCCGATGCCGGCGCTGGACGTTACAATCCGGACATCGCCCCCCAACATATGCGCCAGGCGTCTGCTAATGGTAAGGCCCAGGCCAGTTCCGCCGAAACGGCGAGCCATGGACGTGTCGGCCTGGGAAAACGGCCGGAACAGCCGGTCCTGTAGCTGCTTCGGCATCCCGATTCCCGTATCCACCACGTCGCATTCCACTTGTGGCGAATAAGAATCAACAAAGCGTACGTGAAGAGTGACCTCGCCGAATTCGGTGAACTTTAGGGCGTTGCCTACCAGGTTGACCAGTATTTGCCGAAGTCGAAGTGGGTCGGTATTTATTGTGGCAGGGATCGCGGTTTCATAGACGGCCCTTAGTAAAATCCCCTTTCCCTCAGCACGTACGCTCATTAGGTCCATTACGTCGTCGATCAGATCAACGACGGAGATACGCGAAAGCTCCACGGCCAGCTGTTCCGCTTCGATTTTCGACAGGTCGAGGATGTCGTTGATCAGGCTGAGGAG
>JAGQPD010000274.1 GCA_020426865.1 Planctomycetales bacterium | reverse complement strand
AGGTGCGGCGATTATCGATTCTGATACCGTGGCGTTCATCGCTAACGACGCGATGATCAATCAAGACAACACAACACCAGCGCATCCAGAACAGTCGGTCAACGTGTCATCGGCGAACGACTCCAAGGCTTTTGGCCTGTCGATCAATCTGGTGCAAGGTGCGATCTCAGTTGGCGCCGGTATCGACATTGGCGTGTTTGATAACGACACACTTTCAACCGCCGCGCCAGGAGCCACAATCAACGCACGTCAAGACATTGACTTTCACGCACTCACCCGCATTGAAGGCGACAGTTTCGTCGGAGCACTTGGCGACCCCGATGGCTTTGGCCTACAGGTGACGGCGTCACTCTACTCAATCCGTGGCGATTTTCAGGACACAAAGGTGTACGGCGTCATTCCACTGCCGCTCTCCGAGCTCAATGCACTCAACGGCGACAAGCTACAGGAACAACTTGATACGATCATTTTTGGACTCACGCAAGACCTTGGAGGCGGATTGCAGGAACTACTGGGGGACCTGGGTGAAACCGTGAGGGCTGCGACGTCCATTGGCACCGCGATCGCCACGGCGGCGCCACAGAGCAACGCCATCACCGGCGCAGTCACTGGTGACAGTCTAGAGTCGCGCGGCACACTCGTTGAAGTTACCGGAGCCACTCTCGTTGCTGGGCGAGATGTGTCCCTATTGGCCGATGAAGAAACCGACCTGGCACTCGATACCACATGGACCTTCGCTCAGATCCCAGGCGATGATTCGCCGTTGTTTTCATTGGCCAATAATCGATCGGTCAGTTCCACTCGTAGCATGTCGCAAGCGATCGTGCGAGGCCAGGCCAACATTCAAGCGGGTCGCGATGTCACTATCCACGGAACTGCCACCAACGACGATCTCCTGACTTCGTCCACAACGTTTAGTGGTTTTCAAAACAAAGTCGGCGCACTGGTGGTCGGTTCGACGGTCAATGCCGGACGCGACGTCGACATGGACGCATCGAATGACGCCTCGTCCGCAGCGTGGACAATCCTGCCAACCTTCGGGCTGCTCGGCACCATGACCGCCGACGCATATCACGAACACGACGTACAGGCCAAGATCATCAACCAAGATGATATGGCATCGCAAGTCAACGCAACTGGATCGATCCACGTTGTTGCTCGCGATGACTCCAATATCATTGCGGTCGCCGACGCCGTGGCGATCAACAAGGATGGCAAGGCACTTGCCATTGGCATGTCAACCAATCGTGTGCAGAATACGATTGCGGCCTCCATCGAGAACTCCCAGGCACACGCGATCGCTGGCAATATTGACGTACACGCCAATTCTTCGCCTGACATCACTGCGATTGCCCTTGGCGGTGCTATCGGTGGCGGCGGATCGGCCGCCGCTGGTTCCGTGTCGAACAATACGATTGCCTCAACGATTGACGCCCACATCTCTGGCACTTCCGATGTGGATGCTGCCGGTACGATCTCCGTCGATGCCTTTGATGGCGGGACCCTTGTCGCCACATCGGGTGATGTTACCGTTGCCAATGGCCGCTTTGGTGCCGGAGCGGCGCTTTCTTTCAACACCATCACCAGCACGGTCAAGGCCTACATTGAAGGGGGCGATGCCGCCGATAAGACAGCGAATATTGACGCCGTAGCGGTCGACGTTCTCGCACGGACGAACATCGACATCGACGCGATCTCCGTAGGCGGCCAATTCGCACAAGATTTCGTTTTGGGTGGATCCGTATCGACCAATGAGATCGGCGGCATGTTGGATGCGCACATCAGCCGAGCAGCAAAAGTCAACGCAACCAATCAAACCCGTGTCCAAACCAACGACGATACGCATATCTTGGCCATTTCCGGCAACGCCGCCATCGCCACGGCCAACTCCAGTCACGCCATCGGCGCTGCCGTCTCTACCAACGACATTACTCGCACCGCAATCGCCAAGGTTGACGGAGCGGAAACCGATATCACGAGCGGCACCGTTGATATTGCCTCGCTCACCAACGCCGATATTCAAGCGATTGCCGTAGGCGGCCAATTCGCGACCGGTTCCACATTTGGGGCATCCGTCTCTACCAACAAGATCGGGGGATCGCTCGAGTCAATCGTTAGCGGAGACGCTCATGTATCTGCCGCAGCCACGGTGCGCGTGCGATCGGCCGACGACGCGACGCTCGTAGTGCTGACCGGATTGGCGGGCTTCACCACAGGTACTGGTGGCGCAGCATTCGGCGCGGCCATCTCGAAGAACGAAATCAGTCGCACCGTACGGGCAACCGTCCTTGGCAGTGACACCCTTATATCTGGCGCGTCTGTCGACGTAATTGCGAGCACCGACGCCGATATCACCGCCACGTCCGTCGGCGGTACTGGCGCAAGTGAATTTGCACTCGGCGGCTCAGTCTCTATCAATACACTCATCAATACCGTCGAAGCACGCGTCGCCGGCGGAGCATCGATTACGGCGACAGGGGGAGGCGTTAAAGTGGCAGCCGACGACGATGCCAACATCAACGCTATTACCGGTGCTGGAGCGGGCAGTACGGGAGCTGGTGCGATCGGCGCCGCGTTCTCCACGAATGATATCCAAAGTACGGTTACAGCGAACGTGACCGGAACCAACACGACCGTTTCGGCCGGCGCCGTCGAAGTCCGCGCGTCAACCGACGGCGACCTTACCGTCATCGCTGCCGGTGGTGCTGGAGCGGATTCCTTTGCATTGGGCGGTTCGGGATCGATCAACAAACTTCACAATACGCTTACCGCGAGCGTCTCGTCCTCCGCCGTCGTCTCAGGAACGTCTAACGCGATTGTCAAAGCAGAAGATGACTCGCGCATCAACTCGTTCGCCGGCGCTGGCGCCGGTGCCATTTCCGCATCGATCGGCATCACGTTTTCCACGAACGAACTCTCCAGTACCGTCACGGCAATCGTTGACGACGCCCACGTTTCCGCCCCCAATGCACAAGTCCTGGCAGTGTCAACGAATGATATCCTCGCGATCGCCGGAGCCGGCTCGGGGGCCAGCTCGGTGACCGGATCAGGTGCGGTAACATTGAACGATCTGGCCGATATTGTTGAAGCACGCGTGACCGGTACGGATGCCGTTGTCAACGGCAGCAACGTCGATGTGTCAGCAAGCGTCGGCGGAACGATCAACGCCATCGCCGGCGTGGGCACCGGCGCGGGAAGCGGCGCCATCGCCGGTTCCGTTGCCGACAATGCCATGTCAATGCAAGTACGCGCAATCGTGGCGGCGGGCGCGCGAGTGGAAGGGACGGCGAGTGTCGATGTCACGGCGGACGACACATCGATCATTCGCGTGTTTGCGGGGGCGGGTTCCGGCGCTGGTACGTTCGCCGCCGGGGCGGCGGTTGGCAACAATCAGCTCAACAATGCGTTGGAAGCACTCGTCGTTGACGGCAGTACGCGTGCGATTGGTGGAAGCGTCACCGTCTCCGCGAACTGTGAAGCAGATATCGCTTCGCTCACCGCCGTAGGTGCGGGAGCAGGAACCATTGCCGGTGACGCATCGATTTCGCTGAACGATCTAGGCAACCAGGTCACGGCGCGGATCGGAAACGGCGCGATCGCCTCCGGATCGGCAATCGTCGTAGAAGCTCACGATGACTCCACCATCGCGGCGCTAACTGGCGCCGGTGCCGGCGCCGGAACAGCAGCCATCGCCGCCGCCTTCGGAACCAACAGTATTCACACCGAAACCATCGCCAGCGTGGCGTCGGCCACTGTGAATAGCCAATCGCTTAGTGTATTTGCAACGTCGGACGCCGATATCGAAGTCGTCGCCGTTAGCGGTTCTGGCGCGGGCACTTTTTCATTCGGTGGATCGATTTCATTGAATGATATCGCGACTAAGACAACTGCCAGTATCCTGACTGGTACACACATTACAACGACGGGCGCGACTACGGTCCGCGCTGACGATAAAGCCGTGATTCGAAACATCGCTGGCGCCGGTTCGGGCGCCGGTGCGGCTTCCGGTGGTGTGGTTGTCGGGACGAATGATATTGCAAATGAAACGCGTGCCACTGTGTCAGATTCGGGAACCATCATCACCTCTGCTACGTTGACTGTGCAAGCGAACTCGGCAGGCGAAATCCTGGCAATTACCGCCGTCGGTTCCGGTGCTGGTACCGCGGCCGGAGCGGTGTCGGTATCGACGAATGATATTTCCAGCACGACCGAGGCATCGATCGCAGCCGCCGCGCAAGTAACAGCCACAGGATTGGTAGCAATCGTAGCGACCGACGATGCGCTGATCCGAGCCATTTCTGGCGCCGGTGCCGGTGCCGGAGGAGCGGCCATTGCAGGGGCGGTATCGCTAAACGATCTGAGCGGCACGACCCGCGCGATCGTCGACGGCAACAACACTCGCGTGCAGGCTGGCAGCCTTCAAGTTCAGGCTGGCGCGACAGCCGGAACATTACCAGTAACGCCACCTCCACCTAGTTCACCGCCAAATCCCCAGGGGCGTATTGAAGCCTTGGCCATCGGCGGCTCGGGCGCTGGTACCGCTGCCGTTGCCGGCTCAGATGCCGACAATGAAATCGCCAATACTGTGGAAGCGGTCGTGCGCAACGGAGCCAACGTCCAGATTACTGGAAACGCACAGGTGACAGCCCGTGATGATTCGACGATCTTCGCCATCGCCGGGGGTGGCTCGGGTGCCGGAGGCGTGGCTGGTGGAGCGGCGTTGTCTGACAACGATATCAAGAATACGATCCGCGCAGTCATCGACAATGCCGATGTAGCTTCGACGGCTGGCAGCGTCATCGTTTCTGCATCGAGCGACGCGGCGATGGACGTGATCACAGCTTCCGGGGCGGGCGCGGGCGTATTCGCGGCAGCCGGTTCGCTTGCATTCAATTCCATCGCGAATGTCATTGAAGCCTCCATCGTGAATTCCGCCGACGTCTCGGCAGCAAACAATGTATCGATCACGGCGACAGATACCTCGTCGATCAGTTCACTCGCTGGCACAGCGACGGGCGCCGGGATCGTTGCTGCTGGTGGCGCGTTCGCCAAGAACGATGTCGCCAATCAGGTTCGAGCTGCTATTCGTGGCGCGGCAACAGAGGTCACGGCCACGGCAGGTAGTATCGCACTTTCCGCCCTGGAGGACGCCGATCTGGAAACGGCGGCATTCGGTGTGGGCGGTGCGGGGTTCGTTTCCGTAACGGGCGGAGTAGCTCGCAACGAGATCGATAACGTCGTAGAGGCCACGATCACCAACGGAGCGACAGTCACGGCGCGCGGCAATGTCGACCTCACCGCGAATGATACGTCTCACATCAAGTCGCTTTCCGGCCAGGCCGGCGGCGCTTTCGCCGCCGGAATCGGCGGTGCGGCTTCGTACAACGAAATTGGCAATATCGTACGAGCGTCGATCGACGGCGCCGACGTCACATCACAAAATGACAGTATCACTGTTGACGCACGCTCCGCTTCAACCATCGAAACGATCGCCGCCGGCGGAAATGGCGCCATCGTAGGGATTTCTGGATCGGTGGCGATGAACGTGATGGCCAATACTGTCGAAGCCTTTGTCCGCAATGCCGACATCATCGCCGATGACAATATCGTCGTCCTGGCCGACGCAAACAACACGGTCGATACGTGGGGCGGAACGATTGGCGGCGGGATCGTGGGTCTGGGAGGCACGGTCGTCACGAATATGTTGGACAATGTGACGCGCGCATTCGCGGTCGACTCGAATGTCGTTGCTCGAGGAGTTGGTACAGGCGCGACCGTACCGCAGTGGAACGCCGATACCGGAGTACGAAGTAACGGCACCGTGCGCGGTTTTTCCGTCATAGCCACATCAACCGAAGCGGTGGACGTCCGCAGTGTGACTGGAGTGATCGGCGGCGTGGGTATCGCCGGAAACATCTCGGTGACGAACGTCGAAGATACCACGGAGGCGTTCATCGTGTCGGGAAGTGTCAATTCATCGAGCGACTTTGGACAGTCGGTCGTCGTGCGGGCACATCAAGATACCGCCGTCGACGTCAAAGCTGGTGCCCTGTCAGCTGGCGGCGTCGCGCTGGCGGCTGCCGATGACACGACGCTGATCAACAACCATACGCAATCATTCATCTCCGATACGTTGGCGGATTCATTTCTGGTCGCCAGCGATGCATCGACGCCCGACCCGCAGATTTTTGCACGTGGTGTCGAAGTCAGCTCGCGCACGCGCGAGACTGTTGATGTGGTTTTGGGTGGAGCATCCGTCGGCTCAATTGCTGTGGCAGGCTCCATATCCGTCACGAATATCGATAGCGATAACAACGCGTATCTTCGCCACGCCAATATATCCTCACTTGGCGACATTCTGGTAAATGCTGACAATATTGCTAAGGTCGATACGACAGTAGGCGCAGTTGCTGGGTCGATCTCCGTGAGTGCCGGCGGGTCCGTCACCGTCAATACGATCTCAAATACAACTCGAGCGAGGATTATTGGCGGTAATCTCAATGCAACGGGTGCCATTGACGTGCTCGCAGACACCGATGAGACGATCGATACCACAGCGGTCACTGGGGCAGTCGGTTTAGGCGCGGGATTGGCCGGGGCAGTATCGGTCAACACAATTGAAACGACAACGGAGGCGTTGATTGAGCCGGGCAGCCCCACACGATTGAATCAAGACGCAGCATTTCGTCCCGGTGGCGCGTTTGCGCCAGGTGCTGCGCAGCAAGTGAGCGTGATTGCGGACAACAATGCCAAGGTCACCGGACTTGGTGGCGGGTTGGGAGCTGGACTGGCGGGCATTGGCGCCGCGATCGACGTCGGGGCAATTCGCAATCGCACGGTCGCCAACGTCGGCAACGAGGCCGATGTGTTTGCCGTCGGCAACATCAACGTCCTGGCCGATTCGCGTCAAGTGCTCGACAGTAAGACCGGCGCGTTTGGGGCCGGCCTCTTCGGATTGAGTGGTGCGATTTCGGTTCTCAGCCTCGGAGCACCAATCAGTTCGGACGGCGCCGCAGAATTCAAGCCCGGGTTGGTTACCGACGTCAATCGGGATATACGCATCGACGCCGTTCCCGTCAACACGCAGGATGATAGCAACCGCACCGCGGCCGAGGTACAACAGCGATTGGCCGCCCTGCCCGACCCGTCGGTCAACGATTCCCTTAACGCATCGGCCAATACGAGCAACAAGGTTACGTCGGCGTTTGTGTCAGACTCCGGCAATGCCGCAACGGGCGCTCGACTGGTTTCGGCCAACGGAAATATCACGATCAGCGCCGACCGTTCCTACGATGTCGACATCCATGCGGGCGACATAGCGGTTGGCCTGGTCGGATTCGGTGCATCGATTGGAATCGTCAATGTCGACCATACAACGCAGGCGTTCCTGGGACGCAATGGTCAGCTTGAAGCGGGCGGAAATATCGATATCTCGGCGAACGACCATCAAACCAGTGGCAACAGCTCGATTGGCATCTTCACTGGCAAGGCCGGCTTTATCGCCGTGGGCGGTGGCATTGCCAGTTTTGATATGAATACGGATGTAGATGCATTCGTCAACGACGATGCGACAATCGTCGACGGCGCCGCGGTATCGATCAACGCGAACCAACAAGCCAGTCCGAAGCTGGATGTATTCGGATTGAATATCGGGCTGGTCGCCGCGGGTGCCGCAGTTACGGTCGCCGATGTTAACGCAGACGTCAATGCGTTTGTCGACAACGGTGCAACGATCGGTAGCACGTCCGACCGCGTTGGCTCGCTCAGCATCCTGGCTGAAGCAAATAATCTCGCTGATCTCGACGCCCGCGCGTCGTCGGTGGGACTGGTGGCGGGTGAGGCCGCGGTATCGAACGCCGACATCGATGCCGATTCGCAGGCTCGCATCGGCAACGCCGACATCTTCACCAATGGGAACGTGACGGTTCGGTCACGAACTCGCGACCGTTCGTTTGCTGATGCCAATGGCGCGGCAGGCGGGCTAGCCGCGGGTGGTGCATCCATCGCCGATGCCACGGTTACCGGAGATGTCACGTCCCGCGTCGACACGGGAGCCACCATCGTGGCCGGTACCGACGTAAGTGCTGGCGATCTAACGGTTATCGCTGAGACATCAAACGAGACCAGCGCCGTCGCGGATAGCACGGCAATTGGCTTGATCGCCGGATTGGCTTCCGTGCCAGACGCCACGATCAATGTCAACGTCAACTCGCTGATCGGCGACGCAGATATTGACGCCAGTGACGATGTATTTGTCGATGCGAACTCGTTCGGCAAATCGTTTGCGGCAGCTGATGGCGATGCCATTGGTGCGATCGGCGTAGGCGGCTCGGTGGGTGATGCGACAGTCCGCGGGCTCACGCAAGCCCACGTCGACAGCGGCGCTGTGATCAATGCCGGCACGAACGCTCGCCAGGGCGACGTGCGCGTGCGTGCTCGCACGTTCGACCATGTGACAAACACCAACGCCACGAACCTGTCTGAGGTAGATGCCGATGCTACCGGCATCGGTCTCGTGGGCGGCGCGGGCGCCGTCGCCGATACCGTACTCGATGTCGATTACAAGGCGTTTGTAGGGAACAGCCAGATTACTGCCATGCTGGGCAACATTGCCGTCGAGGCCGACGCGCGGAACAAGACCCGTGCCAGCGCCGACGGAAAGGCGGCGGGGATCGCGGCTGTCGGCATTGTCGATGCCACATCCGATATGCGAACGCTGGAGACGCTGGCCTTTACCTCCAGCGGCGCCGTCCTCATCGCAGGCCGAAATGTCGACATCGAAGCGACGTCGAACCACGTCGCCGACGTCGACGCCATCGGTGGACAAGGCGGGTTGATCGCCGTGGGCGCTGCCACAACGCAAACCGATTTGACGACTCGCACACGTGCCGAGGTAGGGGCGAGCAGCAACATTACCGCGGGGGACACCTTCAGCCTGATCGCTCTGAATACGATCAATGTCAACTCGAACGGATCGGAGCACACACCCGCTACATTCGGCGGCGAGAACGATACGGAATCGGTTTCCAATGTCGATTCACTGACGGAAGCGATCGTGGGCGCGGGTGCGGTCATCTCTGCCAGCCAGGTCGTCGTACAGGCTCGCGACGTCAACGTACTGGTCGAATCGATTGCCGAGGCAGACACGTCTCTGGCGGGTGAGAGTTTCAACGATGCCCTGGCTGATGTCCACGCTACGGTACGGTCGAACGTGAGCGTCAACAGCGGTGCGCAGATTACGGCCAATGGCGCGGGAATGGTACCGGGACGAGTTTCGCTCGAAGCGCTGCAGGATCTCGTGAAGACGCGAACGCGTGCCATTGCCAAAGCCAATGGCCTTCTCGGTTCGACGACGGCCACGTCGAAGAATGTGAAGGTGGCGACCGCGAACGTGACGGTCAGCAGCGGAGCGAAGATCACGGCAGCGGAGTTGTTTACTGAAGCGTTTGCCGACAAGGACAATCCAGACAACTATGTTGAGGAAGCCGAAACGGATCAGCATACATTGGCCGGCGCCGTGATCGAAGCGGTCGAAGGAGCTGCCACGGTCGTCGGTGAACTGGTGTGCCTCTGGGGTCTCGTTTGCGACGCTGAAGGGGCCATCGATGCTGCCTCGGATGCCGTACGCGGGTTTACCGGCAACGGAGACACCGTCCTGACGACCTCGGCGTTGGGGCTCCCCGCCGCCATTGTCGACTCGACGGTCAACTTCAACGGAAACGTGATGATCATGGGTGGCATCTCGCCGGAGATCGAGATCGACGCCGCCGGGCGCCTGGTGCGCGCCGATGGTAAGGGAATCGTCGTGCGTGACGGCAATGGCAATCCCATTCCGGTCGGCCAGCTGATTCCGACGAACGATATCATTATCGATGACATTCGCAACACGAACCCACCGGGCCTGATTCACTTAGAGGCCGAAGGGCGATTGTCCGGCGATTCGGACTTTACGTTCAACACGGCTTTTGATGAAGTCAATATCATCAACAACTCGGCCAAGAATCTCCGCATCAACGATATCGAGGTACTCAATCAAAACGCAACAACACCGTCAATTGTATTGATCGGCGTGCCGGCACCGAAGGACACGTTCCACTACGACCTATTCACCAATGCCATCGACACATTCATCGACATTCAGAATACCAGCACAGCCGATCGCGACATCCTATTGTTAGGTCACATCGAAAATCAGGGGGGTATTACATCGATCCTCAACCGTGGCGGCGACATTCTTGCGAATGATCAATCAGGGTTTGCGACAACGACCACATACATTCGCACGCGTGACCTGCGACTTACTGCTGAACTTGGCAGCGTAGGTCGAGAGAACCCGAACGGACACGAGCGAATCTTCGCCAGAATGGTTGCCACGGAAATTGCGGCGACGCCACGAATCGAAGCCCATGGAAACCAGGGCGTCTACGTCGACGCCACGCTGGGTACGGGCGATGCGAATGTGCCGTTAACTTTGAATACCGACAACCTGACGTCGGCCAGCGGAGACGTCGATTTCCGCTTCAGTGGCGGCTATCGACTGGTACCACAAATCGACTCAAGCTCGTTCCCGCCGAAGATCTCCACGCAGATTGTCTTCCAAGATGTCACACTCAATATGGGAGCCGCGTCGGCGGGTGGCGATATTCTGCTGGTCGCGTTGGCTCCGGTCGATAAAGGCTCGGGCAACATCCTGGCCGATACGAACTGGGTGCTTAATGGCACGATTCTGGCGGCCAACGGGCAAGCCACGGTGGCCACAATGTCTGGCGATCTCGTCCGCGGCACGAATTCACATGTCGTAGCGGCTCGGGACGTCGCGTTAGCCGCTGACGTGACGGTGGATACCTCGAACCGCATAGTATTGTCAGGAAGCACGACTGGCCGTATCGGAACGGTTTCGAAACCCATTCGCACGAATCTGTTGGGTGGTAAACTCGACGCGAAGGCCGGTAATGATATCGTCATTTACGAGGCACAGGGGGCGATACTAACCGGTGAGATCGAAAGTCTCGCTGGCGGAATTCTGTTGCGTACACCAGACCTGGTTTCCAGCGGCCAGAACATTCTTGTTCCCAACGGTTCGACAATCACAACCGACGAGGGAGATATTCGCCTGTTTGCCGGAGACGATATCACGATCGAAGCAGGCGCAGAGGTAAACGCCGGAGACGATCTCCACATTCGCGGTGACTTTGGCAATGCCGACCTGGGCGTGCCAACAACCATCAACGTGCATGGCTCTCTTTTTGCAGACTACGCAGAAATCGCGGCAGAACGCGATAATGACTTGATCAACGTATCGAGCGTTCCCGCCGGGGCTGTAACACAAATTCTCGGCAACGAAGGCCAGGACACGATGAACCTGGATATCCCGGTCACCGACGCGGCCTTGGTTGTCGCCTACGGAGACTATCCAATCACGACGGCGCCACTTCCCCCGGATGCCGATGTCATCGATGCGGTTGATTCCACATTGGGACTGTTTATCGATGGCGGTGGCGGCTTTGATATCATCGACGGCGGACAGGGCCCGGATACGATTACTGGTTCAAGTTTCCACGACATCGTTCGCGGTGGCCCCGACAATGACACGCTCTACGGTGACGCGGCCTTCTTGATCAATTTCGCACGACATACGGTGCAAGCAGTCGAATCGGGTTATGCCAACATCGGCATCCCCGGTGCCGACAATCTGTTCGGCGAAGACGGTGACGACACTATCCATGGCAACGGTGGTGACGACAAGATTTTTGGCGAGCTCGGCGACGACACCGCATTCGGCGATGCCGGCCGTGATTTCATTCTCGGTGACATCGGAAACGATACGTTGCACGGCGGCTCCGGCGGTGACTTTGTTTCCGGGGGCATCGATACTGGCAAGCGCATATCGCTCGATGCACTGAATCGCGACGAATTCGGCGACTACGTCGACGGTGACGCCGGACATGATCTCGTGGTCGGCGGCAAACCTGTTGGCTACCTGCAACTTGAATTGCTCGTCGCCCATGACTTCCGGGACTTGTTCGATGACCGATCACCAAATCCGATGCTGTTCGAGACAAACGGTCAACCCATTACCGACACAGATTTTATTTCGCTGCTCAACACGCTGACTACTCAAGGAGACGACGGCAGCGACATCGTCCATGGTGGCCACGACAACGACTTGCTGACGGGCGACGAAGGCGCCGACAATCTCTACGGCGACTGGGGCAATGACGTCATTCTGGCGTATCGTATTGGTAGCATCGACTCGCCGGAAGACGACCGTTTGGAAGGGGGGCCAGACAACGACAATCCAATGTGCGGGTCACTCGGACAAAACGTGATGATCGGCGGCACTTCGGATCAAAACACCGACTATATTCTCAACAGCCCGGGCCGACCAGCGTTCAGCCCTTACGCGGGCGGATACACACTGCCAGCCTGCGTGATCGACGACCCGGTAATTCTCCCCACATTACCGGTGGAAATCACCGGCCGTAAATTTGAAGACATCAACGGCAATAGCCTCTACGACGTCGGTGAACCGGGACTGAACGGCTGGATCATCGAATTGCGCGATGACGAAGGGCATTTGATCGCGACCACCGAAACCACTGATCTCGATCTAGACGGAGACGGCGCGATTGAGCCGGAAACCGAAACCGGGTGGTACTCGTTCCGCGACACCAGCGTTGGCGGCAATGTGCTGCATCTGGATGCGGGCAGCTACATCGTCGTCGAGCAATTGCAATCCGGCTATCGCCAAACCGTTCCAATGTTGGGAGACTCGTTGACACTGGATAGCGGCAAGATCGCCACTACCGTGCCCATCGCTATCGTAGGCGGCCCTTCGGCAATCGGCTACCTGGTAGGACTCGATTCTGGCACTCAACCCGAAGACGTCGAAACTGCTCGCTTAGATTTTGCCAATTCGCGATCGTCCGCCGTTAGTGGTTTTAAGTTCCACGACCTTAACGCCAACGGACTGTACGAACCCGACGAACCACCGCTAGCCAATTGGACCATTGTTTTGACGGATGCAAACGGCCTGGTTTCCACGCAAGTTACCAACGCCGATGGCAAGTATCGATTTACGGGACTGCCGGCCGGAAGCTATACCGTCGCCGAGCAGCCGCAGGCGGGTTGGAGCCAAACGGCTCCCGCGACCGGCAGCTATGCATTGGATGTCCCCTACGCCGAGGTCTTGGAAGAAAACAATTTTGGCAATGTCGAACTTGCGGCCATCCGCGGCACGAAATGGCACGACTTGAACGGTGATGGCATCTTCGATGTTAACGAGATTACGGGTGGCGTCATCGGCCCCATCCTCTCTCCCTTCATCGACCTGAATTTCAATGGCATCCGCGAAATCAATGAAATCCTGGGCATTCTTGCACCTAACGATATTGCGCGCTGGAATGACGTTGATGGCGACAATATTCAGGACCGTGGCGAGCCCGGTCTGGCTGGATTTGTCATCTATCTGGACGACAACAACAATGGACTCCTCGATGCGGGCGAGCGTTCGACCACCACGGATATCAACGGCGACTATCAATTCGATAACGTGATCCCTGGCGATTACATTATCCGAGAGATCCTGCCAGCCGGGTGGCAACAGAGCGTACCCGGAAGCGACGACTCGTTCGGACTATCAGTCCACCTGAACAGTGGTGAGGTTAAGCAAGACGTCGACTTCGGCAACTATCGACCGGCCACTATCCGTGGAATCAAATGGTTGGATGAAGATGGTGATGGAAAATTCGACCTATTGTCACCTCCGTTCGAGAGCGGTGCTGCCAATTGGACGATCTTCCTGGACACCAACGGCAACGGCATCCTCGACGACGGAGAACAACGGACGACGACGGATGCTACCGGATTCTATCGCTTCGACGATTTGCCGCCTGGACGATATACCGTGGCGGAAATTATTGACGGCGACTTCACACAAACGTTCCCGCGTGACCGCAGGTTTGGTGAAACCCAATCGTTCGATCTGGTATCGGACGAGTCGCGACAGGTCAACTTTGGCAACTCGCAGGCGTTTCGCGTCGAGGGAACGAAGTGGCACGACCTGAACGGAAATGGGATCCGGGACGCAGGCGAACCGGGACTGGCGGGTTGGAAGGTATTTGTAGACCTGAATGGAAATTCGGGATTCGACGTGGGCGAGCCCTCCGCTATCACTCGTAGCGACGACCCTGCGACATCAGAGAACGAAGAGGGGACCTACACGTTGGCAGATGTGCCGGCGGGCACATTCAGCGTTATCGAAGTGCTACCGACTCTAGGCGATCAACTGTCGAACGATACCAACGCCTTACGTCGTGATTGGACGCAGACGTTTCCAGGAACACCGGGCAGCCCGCTTCCCCAAGTCATTACTCTTTCCGATGAGTCGCTTACGGGCGTTGACTTTGGCAACGTCATGACCGGCGAGATCAGCGGGCTCAAATGGCAAGACCTCAATGGCAATGGCCAGTTCGACTATGGCGTTCCCGTCGGCACAGGCGACGAACCAGGGTTGCCGGATTGGGTCATCTACCTGGATTTAAATAACAACGGAATCTTAGACCGAATCCCCTTCTTCCAAATACCCTTGGAACCGTTTCGGTTAACGAATCACGACGATCCATTGACGACAAACAACGAAGCCGGCACGTTCTCGTTCAACAATCTACTACCCGGTACGTACGTAGTACGTGAAGAACTCGTCAACGGATGGGAGCAAACCGTTCCCGGTTCGTCGAGCGGTTTTGCCTATACGATTGAGCTGAAGTCAGGTGACATCGTTCAGAATATCGGCTTTGCTAACGGACAGGATATTGGGTCCATTTCGGGAACCAAGTGGGAAGACATCGATGGCGATGGCAAGCGAGGAACGCAGGAACCTGGACTTTCCGGTTGGACGATATTCTTGGATGCCAACGGTGACGGAGAACGGAATGCGAACGAGCTATCGACACAAACCGACGTTAACGGCCGCTATTCATTCACGGGCCTGACGGCGGGAACATATCGCGTCGTTGAGTTGCCGCAAGTCGGCTGGCATCAAACGTCTCCGCAATCGCCTTGGACCGTTGAGCTAAGTACCAACGGCGCGGTTGCTTCCATCGATTTCGGCAACCAGCGCGATGCAGGTGAGATCCACGGCGTCAAATGGCTAGACATGGACCGTGATGGCAAGCAGGATGGCGGCGAGATGGGCTTGCCTGGATGGACTGTCTATCTGGACCTGAATCGCAACGGCATACTGGACCGCGACCCGGCGACGCGCGAGGCATTGGAACCGTCCACCGTAACGATGCTCGACGACCCCGCTACGTCTGTCGACGAGGCAGGCATGTATTGGTTCGCCAACCTGCCGCCGGGTGACTATCTTGTCGCAGAAGTGCAGCAGACAGGGTGGGTGCAAACCTATCCATCGGAAAACAGTGGACGCCATGTTGTCACGGTGACTACCGAAACGGTCGTCAACGTGGATTTTGGAAATAACCTATACGGCGACTGCAATGGAACAGGAACTGTCGACGCGGCGGACATCGCTGCGTTCCAAAACGCCTTTAACAGCGTCGCTGCAGATCCCCGCTACGATGCATGTTTCGACAGCGAACCGGATGGTGACATTGATTTCCGGGACCTCTATGTATTCCAACAGCAACTTTCGGCAGTCGGTGGAGTAGCGGCGGTATCGGATACGGCAAATTACTTCTCGAGCCAGGCACCGACGGCTTCCTATCCGACGCAGCACGCGGGGATTACATCGAACTCCATTCAGCCGACAGCATTGACGCCGGGCAATGCGCAAATCACGGGAACCAAGTTCAACGACCTTGACGGAGATGGCCAGCGTGATGAGAACGAACCCGGGATCGCTGGCATCATCATCTACATTGACGAGAACAACAACGGCGTACGCGACACAGGTCGGATCGGTGAATTGTTTACGACAACCGATACCAATGGCAATTATGTCTTGTCCGGTATCGGGACAGGCGAATACTTGATACGGGAGGAGCTACCGAGTGGATCACAGCAGACGTTTCCCAATTTGTGGGCCACGGACAGTTCGAACATACTGCACAATTTAAGTTTCGACACAGGTGCGGTATCGCAAATACGCACACTGACGGTCAACTCCGATGCTCGGATGGCTGGCCTTACGGTCTCGCCGTTTGATGGTCGACTTTATGGCATGCAGACTAATGGTGCGGTCTATACCATCGACACGGTACGTGGGACCGCGGCTTTACAAGCCACGTTAGCGGTCGATTCTACGGACGACGTATTCCCGTTCATGTCGCCCGGTGAAGGTGATTTTGACTTCGATCCCACATCGTTCAGCGGCCCCGGTGATCAGAGTGTCGATTTGTATGTCGTCAGTGGTCGCGACACACAATTCTTGCCAAATACGTTGTACCGTGTGACCGTGACTTATGATCGGTGTGACCAAGGTATGGTCGGTCCGCTTACGTGCTCGCCAACGTTTTCTCGTGCAACGTTCATTTCACGGCTCGATGTGCGTGATGCCTCGGGAATGGCGTTTACCGATTCGGGCGATTTGTACATCTACGATCGCGTCACCAACGGCGAACCGGGAAGTGTCGGTCGCGTGATTCAGATCGACAAGAAGTCCGGTCAACAGCTCCGTTCCATTACGGTTCCATTGTTCGACTTCTTCAACAACGAAGCGGGTATCGATTTCGAACCAGGTACGTCACTGCTGTACGGCGTACATGCCGGCAATACGCTCGACACCTACTTCACGTTCGACGTAGCCACCGGTGTCTTAAACACAACGGCCCAAAAGGCGACCAATATCTCAGGCCTGGAGTTTTTCGATGCCCATCGGTTGGTCGTGAAAGACGGAGAGTTCGTTCGTGGCGCGGATTTTGGCAATCAACCGCAATTCGGGTCGATTAGCGGAGTAAAATGGAATGACATCGATGGCGATGGAAAGCGTTCTGATTTCGAACCGGTCCTCGCCGGTTGGACCGTGTATCTGGACCTCAACCTCAACGGGCAGTTCGATGACAACGAACCGACACGGGTGACCAACGAAAACGGCCGCTACCAATTTGCTCTATTGCCCGCCGGATTCTATCAGGTCGGCGAGATTATTCAGAGCGGTTGGCTGCAAACGTTCCCGGCCGATCGCTTGCAAGTTCCATTCCACCATACCGTGTCGTTGAGCGGAGGTAGCAACATTGGCAACGCAAACTTTGGCAACATTCAACTTTCCGGCGAAATCTCGGGCACGAAATGGGAAGATTTGAACGGCAACCTCGAGCGCGATGAAGGTGAGCGTGGCGTTCCCGGATTCACGATTTTCTTGGATCAAAATGAGAACTTGCGATTCGACGCTGGCGAACCGTCGACAATCACCGACGAAAACGGCGACTATTCCTTTGTCGGCCTGCCGCCCGGATTCTACGTCGTCGTGGAGGTTCAACAACCGGGATGGCGACAGACATTTCCGTTCCCCATTGAAGGACCGGGCGCGTACTTCATTGAATTGGGCCCGGGTGGAACTGCTTCCGGCATCGACTTTGGCAATCAACCGCTTCTGGGTGAGATTCACGGCACGAAATTCGAAGACATCGATGGCGATGGCCAACGCGACTTCGACGAACCAGGTATTCCGGGCGTGCGGATCTATATCGATGTCAACAACGATGGCATCTTAAACGTTGACGCGAACGGACGTCCGACGGAACCAGTGACAACAACGATGTTCGACAATCCCGACACGCGAATCGACGAAACCGGGATGTATTGGTTCGTGGACCTGCCGGGGGGACGGTACATCGTTCGCGAAGTCGTACCGGAAGGTCAATTCGCAACGGGACCGGAGTTCTCGTTTGCCGGACCACGTTTTTACGAAGCAGGCGATGCATCGACCGACTTGGTCGCCGCCGACATCAATGGCGATGGGACGCCGGAACTGGTTGTCTTGGATACCGACGGAATCCATGTCCTGCCGAACACGGGTAATGGTCATTTTGGCGCACCGGACTTCTATGCCGCCGGCGACGACCCTTCGGCACTCGCGGCAGGTGATCTGAACGGCGACGGTCTTGCTGATATTGTCGTGGCCACCACCATTCCCGAGACGATTGCCGTCTTCTTCGGCCGGGTTGATGGAAGCCTTTCGCCCCCCGTCAGTTATCCGGCGTCCAGCTCCGTAGGTGATTTAGTTGTTGCCGACCTGACGGGCGACGGTTCACTCGATGTCGCCTGGACGGACACATCCAAGAATCAGATTGTCATCATGTCCAATTCCCAAAGTAGCGAACTCGTCAGCTTCGCGACCATCGGCACGACCGAGGCCCCGGCAGGATTGACCGCGGCCGATCTGGACCTCGATGGCGATCTGGAGCTCGTTACCGTGGGACTTGAGCTAAGCGAAGTGCAGGTTTTCACCAACGATGGAACGGGTTCGTTCGAACTGGCAGCTGCCTATCGCCTGCCCGGGCAGGGAGAATGGGTCACGGCGGCGGACTTCAATCAAGACGGAAACCTCGATTTGGCCGTCTCCAATCCCGGCCGCATCTCGGTGTCCTTGTTGATCAATACTGGCAGCGTGTTTGGCATCAAGTTCGCACCTGCTGTTGACCTTCTAGGCTTTGAATTCCCCAATCAACTTGCTACCGGCGATATTAATGACGACGATCTGCCCGAATTGTTTGTCGCGGAGAGTGGCTTCAGCAGTCAACCGATATTTTACGGAGACATTGCCGATCCACTTGCAGCTCGCACTCAGCTGAATACCGGGCATCCCTCACAAACCGTCGTTACCGCCGACTTTGATGGCGACGGCTTGCTGGATGTGGCCTATGGAGGCAGCTTCTTTGGAGACGACTTCTTCTTCAACGGCGTCAGTGTATTCCTGCGTGGCGTGCGGGATGGCCACACCGTTGACCTGGAACCCGGCGACGTCGTGGAAGACCGTGACTTCGCCAACATCAAACCGGGCGAAATCCAGGGAGAAAAATTCCTTGACCTCGATTGCGATGGTGTTCGCAACTTCGACCAGGAATTCGGCCTTGAGGGCGTGACGATCTACGTCGACCTTAATAACAACGCGGAACTCGACGCCGACGAGCCGTTTGGCGTCACCAATGAAAATGGTTTCTATCGCATTGTCAATGTACCGCCGGGTACTCATCGCGTTCGCGAAGTTGTGCCAGACGGATTCTTCCCCAGCTTCCCGGAACTCGGGTTCCACGAGGTCACCATCACCCGCAGTCGACAAATCGTCGATGGTATCGACTTTGGGAACTTCCAGAAGACGGTCCTTCCGGACGGCGATGACTGGCTGTTCGGCCAGGACAATAGCGATACGATCTACGGCGATAATCTTACGGAAAATC
>JAGQPD010000273.1 GCA_020426865.1 Planctomycetales bacterium | reverse complement strand
CGATAATCGCCGCACCTGCGCCCCCCGCAATACCGAACGCCATGCCAGTGGCACCCGCCAACGCCAGGTTGAATACGCTTTCACTGGACCGTGCTTCCACCGAAAGTCCCCGGATTTGCTCGGTCGGGAAGTCGGGTTCAACCGATCCCGACAACACCGTTGCGGTCCCGCCATTTCCCTTGGCGTCGACATGGGCCCCCTCTCCGATCCAGGCCTGCGTTTCTTTGCTGATGATCGTCATCGCCGCGGACATACCGACGCCGGTAAAGCCGCTGCTGAGTGCCGCAGCGCCGGCGATCAGGTCGACGTCAGTGTCGCTGTTGGCAGAAACGATGATATTGCCATCGCTGAAAACAGTGGCGTTCTTGTCGACGTAAGCGAATGTGCGGTCGCCGAATGAAGCGATTGGCAGGGACCCACCCAAGTTCGGAAGGATGAAGTGCAGCATTGCCGCACCTTCGGTGAATCCCGCGACAAACAGCAAGGCGTCTTGCGTTGCATTGGCTTCCACTTGCACTTCCCTGACGGACTTCACGACGGCGTCTTCGGCCACGTATGCCTCCGTCAAGTTGTCCGTCAGCATCAGCCCGATGCCGGCACCAACGGAACCGACCAGGTTCACGTCAGACAAGGCGGCGCCACCAGTCGCCGCGAAATGGAACGTATCGCTACCGGCCGCGACCAAAACGGATTGACCGCTATCAGCCCCAGTCAGGTCGTTGTTGACCTTGGCTCCGCGATCGACGTAAGCCCGGGTCTCGTTCGCGGCGACGACCGCCGATGCGGATGCCTGTGCCGTCAGTAAACTCAATTCACCTGACGCGGCGAAGCCGACGACGAGGCTCTCTACATCGTCGCGCGACGTGGCACTTACCGCAAGTCCGCGCGATGTCCGTGTCGCAGGAGTCGCTTTACGCTTACTCGTTAGCGAGCGATCGTCGGGTGGCGCACTAACCGGAGTCAAGCCAAAGGCATCGCCAATCGAATCCTTCAGCGGATTATCGAAGACGAAACCGAGGACACCCAGTCCCAACGCGATTGGCAAAAGTGGCAGCCGCAGTGGATCGAACGTGTAGTCGACCGTGAACGTGCCAGTGTGGACATCGCTATCGCCTCTCAGACCTAACGCGGTAACGTCGGCCTCGCTATCGACGTAGGCTTCGGTAGTCTTGTTAAACACCACGGCGCCGAGTGAGCCACCTACGGCGTTACTGTTAGCGATGGCTGCGTTACCAGAGATGATATCAACTTCGTTGACATCGTCGGCCCATACGACGATGTTGCCATTGGCACTAACGTGTCCCCCAACGTAGGCGGTCGTTGAGGGTGCGACAACGTACAATGCCGCGGACCCACCACCCGCAATGTTGATCTGATCCAGGACTGCGACCGGCAGTCCCGCCGCGACGTCCAGTGTCGCCGAGATCGACGTTAATTCCTCTTCCGACAATGCCACCACTTCCACATGCAAGTTGGCTGCGACATCGCCTTCGATGAATGCCTCAGTGTGTTTGGTAATGATGGCCGTGTCGATGCCCGCTCCAAGGCCAGCAACTAGCGTTGCAGACAGTGTGCCTGCCAAGCCCGTCAGTTGCGTATCATCAAACGCGAATACGTAAATCCCTTGATCGATATGAGCGGCATCGGGTGCTTCGAAACGATCGACCTGCGATCCGGCACCGATAAAAGCCCGCGTCGTCTCGTCCAGCACCGTTACGTTGACCGAACCAGCCAGTCCCAGCAACAAGGACGCCGACGCGCCGATCGTGATGGGATGTATTTCCTCATATGAGTTCGCCGTGACGGCTACGCCGCGGAGCGGCCGCGTGATTCCACGCGTTTCCGTCCGCACCGGCGATGAATCACGCAAACCCCGAGCGAGTATCGTGGCGCCTTCACCAATCCACGATTCCGTGCGATCGCTGTGCGGGATGATCGATGCCGACAAGCCAACCCCGCCCAGCAAGCCCAAGCCCTCTGCGCCAACGAAGGTGTCGATATTGGCATCGCTTTCTGTTTGGACAATGACATTGCCATTGGCATCGATCTTGGCGTTCTCAATGTAGGCATGGGTTGTCGTGTCTTGGCTGACCATCGATACCGAACCAGCAATGCCAAGTTCCAACGCCGCTCCAATGCCGACCGCCGTTGATTCGCTCGTATCGTGCGACGATGCATCAACGACGACATCATCGCGCACGGCAATGTCGGCTCCACCGGAAACATATGCTCGCGTGGTTTTATCGAACAGTTGTCCATCGCCGGCAGCACCGACACCTAGCCTAAAAGCTCCGCCGAACCCGCCGGCGAATCCCAACGTGTTGGTGTCGTGCACCGCCGTGACGTGCAACCCAACATCCTGAGATTCCGTGGCATTGAGCAATTCGATGTTAGCTTTTCCGGCAATATAGGCCTCTGTGATGCTCTCCATAGTGGGGATATTGGCCGACGCGACGACTGCCACGTCATCGGCTGTGGCACTACCTGATGCATACGCCAGGACATCGTCATGTGATCGGGCTTCCACGAACAAGCCCGACGGTTCCGAGAACCCGGTACCGTCAGCGGCAATAACGTTGCCCAGTACGAATGCCGCAACGTCGCGGACGATATTTGCACTGCCGACTGACAGGCCGACACTAGCAAACGTTCCTGACGCATCCGCGCCAGCGATCGTTACGATGGTCGCATCATCCACGGCACTTACGTTGACGCTCTGTGGGGTATCGACGACGGCGCCGGAGTCGATCCACGCCTTGCCGTCGATGGCGGCATCAAATCGCGATAGTGATCCCGCCGCGGCGATCGCCGGTTTCGAATCTCCGGCCAACACATCGATCGCGCCATCGCCGTCGACGTCGCCCAACACGACGGAACTGGATGTATTCGCGTCAACGCTAATGTCGGTCCCCGCCGAAAAGTTGCCAGAACCATCATTCAGATACAACCGGTTCGTAGTGCCGAAATTCACGACGACGAGATCCAAGTCGTTGTCGCCATCCATGTCGCCCAATGCGATGCCAGTCGTTAGTGGCCCGATCTCGGTGATACGTGTGCCGGTGTCAAATGAGTTGCCGCCGATATTGCGGTACAGTCTTGTTCCCGTGCCCGAGTTGCCGACGATGATGTCCGGGCGACCATCTCCGGTTACATCTCCGATGGCAACGCCTTTGGTGATGTCTTGTCCCAACTCCAACGGAGGAAGAAACGATCCCGTCGCATCTTGGAAATAGACTTTTGTGGTGCCTCCGAAGGCCAGTTGATCGGTGATGTCCTGCAAATCAACTCGCTGTTGATCGAGGTCCAGTAGGTCGAGCAACTCTTCCTGGGCCAGGTTCGCCAGATCAACAATTCCTGATTCGATGAGTTCCCGCAGATGGAGCTGCTCTCGCAGCAGGTCCGCCGCGTCAGCCAAACCGGCCGCTATGATGCTACGCAAATCGGCGAGCGGCGTCGATAACAGCGAGCCGAGCGTGATTGTCGGTATGTTCAGGCTGTTTTCGTCGACCAGGTCGCGGCCAATTAGTTGTTCCAACGTTATGATGCCGGAGTTTACAAGATCATGCAATGAGACATTGCCGGCGGCATTGATCAGCCCTGCAGCCAACAGTTGCGCGTTGGTGAGCAGGCCCGTTGCGGTAATCGCGTCAGCGTCGAGATCGATGTCGGTAAAATCTTCCAGCGCGAGCAGGCCTTCTCGCACCAGGTCGGCCAGCTCCGTGATGCCCGCGTTCAAGATGTCCGCGATGGTGATTGGTGCAAGCGGATCGAAATCAAAACGATCAATCAGCTCTTGTTCGACCAGGTCCAGCAACGATACCAATCCGCTGGAGACGAGGTCCACAATATTGATGACCGTGTCCTCGACAAAGTCTGTGACGCGAATCAAACCTTGGCGAATGACTTCGCCCAGGTCAAAACCAAGATTGCCGGCCACGATGTCTGGGCGACCGTCTTGATTCAGGTCAGCAAGACCCACTGAGGTGGTAAGATCCGTGTCGGTGAAGACGTTACGGCCCAGCCCAAACCCGCCGGCCCCGTCGTTGATATAAAACCTGTTGAATTGGTCAAGGTTGCCGGCCAAAATATCGACACTGCCATCGCCGTTGATATCAGCCGTTGCGATCGATGTTGTCGCATCGGCGTCGGACAAATGCAGTGGCAGGACGACGGCGGACCCGTCCGCG
>JAGQPD010000272.1 GCA_020426865.1 Planctomycetales bacterium | reverse complement strand
CCCCGAGCAATTCCATTGGAGTAACTAGTTCTGGAGTGAACAATCCAAGTATACCATTGATCCGGCGAATTTGCCCAAACTTGTTCGCATTGGCTAAGTGCTCGCAGATCCAAGTTACGAGGAAGTCACAACGATGGTAGGACGCTAATGCCAAATGCAACGCGTCCCCGAAGGGATCGGCCGGCATTAGTTTGTTTGCTAAGTAGGCCTCCACGATTTCAAAGACGGGATCGTTCAATTCCAACATCTCAATCGAGTTCAACATTTCCAAGCAATCGTCGCGGCCGGGAAAGTCGCCGCGGCGAAGTTCGTCCAATACGGCGGCGCTGGAGACGATACGATCGGAAGTGATTGCAACGTCGTACCATCTTCGCGTCCAGTCTCGGCGTGCCACCATCTCGGGCTCGGCGCGTACCTCGTGGTAGAAACTCGGAATCGTCGTCTCAATGTAGTAGATTGCCATCCATTACTCTTAGAACAAACGGTTGCGATAACGGGGGGCGAGCGGAAGGCCTCGACTTCAAGACCGACTACGCCGAGCCCTCCCGTTCATCCCATGGTTCTGTCGCGCGTTGTCTATCGGGAAAGGGGTCTGTAGTGGAGAGTTCACCGGTCGGTGTTTCGTAATACAGTCGGCCGTTAATCGAGTACACATTCGGGACACCCAACCGCCTATTCGCTTCTTGCGACTTCGCAACACCGCGTTTTCCAATGCGCACGATTTCGTCGATCGCGGCATAGGTTTCAGCAGATAACTGAGATCGGATCATGGCAAATCGCCAACTAGTGCTAAGAAGGCTGCAAACAGGTCGGAGTCACGGACGGCGGTTTGATCGCCTGCTCCGACAGCAATGTCTTCTAGGGTCATCGCTCCATTGTAGAGTAAAACCCAACTATCGGCCAGTTCACGATAGGTCGACCAAAAGTTGCGAATGGACCTTGTAAATCGACGTCGGATGTCGGACTCAGGCACGTCGTGGCCACCCGCTCGGACACGTTCGGCGACACGAGCCACACAAACACCGGCTGATTCGACAAACAGGAAAGCAATACTGACCGTGTAACCGGTGTCGCGAGCCGAAGCGAGAAAGTTCCGCATGGTCAGTCCAGAAAGCGTGGACTCGCAAACGAATGATAGCTTCTGTGATATGTTCGCTTCGATTGCGCGAATGAACTGACGTGCTGCGGCGATCTCGGCGGCAGCAGGATTCAGTGGATTCAGTGTCGCTGCAATGGCATCCGCACTGACGTATGGTAAGGCCAGTTCATCGGCGTATTCGATCGCAAGAGTTGTCTTGCCCGATCCGTTTGGGCCACCGACGATGAGGAGCTGAGGTCGTTCTTCCAATCAATACTCCTTCGCTCGATCTGAGTCAGTGAAGCGACAGAACGCTACGGTTCAGTGGGCGGCGTGAGTTGACTTTCCATCCGAACACGCCCGGTTACGCCGCTCCACTCAAACCGTTGGTTCGGCGACTGCGATCGGACATCCTCCATTCACGCGATTTCCAGCTCACTGCCCAGATCTTCGATGTTTTTACCCATGGCCTCGGCATATAGCACGTCTGGACAAAAATCGACTCCATTCGGCCAGACTATCGTGCCAGCTTCGTGGTCGACCCGAACTTGGGCAAAAACGTTGAGGTCTTGGAGAGCCGTAAAGACGCCCCCGCGTCCAGCTATCCGGCTGCGGAAGTCGAGATTCGCGACAGTGCCATCAGTAAAACTGATTTGAAGTTCGTAATCGCTGATGTGGCGTACGCCGGTCACTCGCGGAAACATTCAATACACTCCTAGTCCAAGGGGTCAATTCTCTGAGGTGCTTCGTCATTATGGAGCCGCACCCAGTTGTCAAGCAACTCCTGTTGATGAATCGCCGCCCACTCCAACACCATGCCAATGGCGCGCCGCGGAAACCGTCCACGGAGAATCGTCAGCGGATCGATGCCAATTTCGGTCTCTGCACCCTCGTAGATTGCATGAAAATGGGGAGGGTTGTGATCATCAAAATACATCCGAATCGAAATTCCAAAGAACCGACTCACTTCCGGCATGTCCAAGCCTCAATTCCCGAACTCCGCGGTTCATTGTTTTGCCGAACGCCTAGCATCACGCGGTTGCGGCCAAGTGACTTCGCTATCAGTACACGCGCGAGCCGCAACTCGCGTGAACTTCATCGTTCTGGCGGCCATGTTTGGTGATCCGAGCGGGGGTAGTTATTTGTTCGCTCGGCCACTGACAATAATCTACCCGTAGACAACCCATGCCGTCAACTCTCGTGCGCAGCGAAGCGGTGCTCGTGTTCGTAATCGATCTACACTACGGCAGCCTTGGTTTGTTGAGTTTTCGCCTTTGACTGACGTGCCGCAATTGTGTCGGCCCTTCGGGCCTAGGGTTCGCGAGATCCGCGTCACCGGTGGCTGCGCCACCGGCAAAGGCTGTTGCGGCCCTCCGGGCCTGGCCTGGAAGGTCTTCGGATCGTTGGACCCCACGTCACCCTCAGCTCCGCGAACTCCGGGCCGAAGGCCCGAAACAACCCTTGCCGGTGGCGCAGCCACCGGTTGTTTCCGCCCCGCCCCTCTGAGGCCCGAAGG
>JAGQPD010000271.1 GCA_020426865.1 Planctomycetales bacterium | reverse complement strand
CAGGAACTTGGCGTGACCGTCGTGCGGGGTGAACCAGAATCGCTCATGGAGAACTGGGACGAGGTGCTCGGTTCGCCGGAACCGGTCGTCAATGTTGGTAGCGTCGCCGACCTCGATGCCCTGCCGTTTCCCGACTGGTCTATATTCCCTTACAAACGATTTCGCATTAAATACGATTTCTGGAAGTTCCCCACGGCGCTGATCCAGCAAAGCCGCGGTTGTACCTTTAGCTGCAACTATTGTCCTTATATCATCGTCGAAAACAAAACTCGCTTTCGCTCTCCCGAATCCGTTGTGGAGGAAATGCAATATGGAATGAAGCAATTTGGCTTTCAATCATTCAAGTTCCGCGATCCACTCTTCGGACTCGATCGAAAACGCGTTGTGCGGCTCGCAGAATTAATCGGCCAACTTCCACGGAAGATCCAATTCTCCATCGAATCGCGGATCGACCTGATGCGCCGCGAGACGCTGCAAGCACTACGCGATGTCGGACTGACGAGCATCACCGTCGGAATCGAGACTCCTAGTGAAGAGACACTTCGTCGGTATAAGCGAGCTCCAATCAACGACGACCGGCAACGACAATTCGTGGAACTGTGCCGTTCGCTCGGTATTCGTACTGTCGCCGGCTTCATGGTCGGTTTTCCGGATGACACGCGGGAAAATATCCTCGACGTGCTCCACTACGCCCGACGGGTCAATCCAACCTTCGCCAACTTCAATATCGTCACTCCCTATCCGGGCACCGAGTTTTATCACGAAGTTCGCGATCAGATCGCCGACACGGATTGGACCAAATACAGTGTCTACAATCCTGTGATGCAGTATACGCACCTGACTTCCAACGAGGTTGCCGAACTGCACGCTAAGTGCGTCACGAAATACTACTTTCGGTCTCGATACCTACAGGCCAATGCCAGCCTGCTTTGGCCACGCCTGGCCGCACTCGCGAAACGGATCATGATAGCACCGCCCAATCACATTCCCGACACCGTCGCCAGACCTGCGGTGGCCGGTTTGATCGCCGAGCACGGCGATGGGCTCGGTGAAGCACCCGCTGCCGACCGACAAACAGTGACGACGGACTTGCCGGTCCTTCCCCTGGAACAGCGAAAATCGGCGTGACCTCGCCGACGGTATCGGGGAAAGATGGCATCGCGCCTACCCGGTCGCCGCCGTCCTACCGCGCGTTGTTCGGAGTGCTCGCCGGCTGGGCGCCCAATTGCGATAGCACCTGCAAGACGCCATTGAGGTGGGCCAGACGGGGACCGAATCGGTCCACGAATTCGTTGAGCAGGAATTCGCCTTCGAGCATGCCATCGGAGTTCTCGCGGACTTCGTCGGTCAGGTTTCGCAGGAATTCGGTCTGCACCCCGCTTAACGCTTCAGCGGCCTCACGACAACGTTGTGCTAGCAGCGGATTGGAATCTCGCCACTGACCCAGTTCCGTCGCTCGCTGGCGCTGTGCGGCGTTGAACGACTGCGTCATTTCTTCCAACAATTGGTTTTGGCGTCGTTGGCCCTCGAGCAATTCGCGGAGCAAATGAATTATCAGCGCGTCGCTTTGCAAAAAATCCGCATGGCCTGAATTTACACCAGGATTGGACGAGACATCGATATGGGTATATAGCGACGACGCTTGCCGTTCGTTGCTCATGACGGGCCAACTCCTTGGAGACACTGAAAATCAGATAAACTAGGTAAGCCTTCAGTATAAACCGCTTGAGCCATGGCTGTCCAGCATTCGGTATTATTTTGCGGAATTAGCCCAATTCTGATAACCGAAATAGTCGTGTCATTAAAGTCCTCATCCCAAGATCCCGATCAAAACACGGCGGTACTGTCATCCTATCGCCCGCATTTTGCTAGCATTTTCCAGAGCGAGTCATCGATGAATCGTGAGGGTGAAACAGCGTCAACGTTCGGATTTGTGACAATTACGGAATCGACGGAATTAGGGTACATCGGTGGACTCCTGTTGCTGAATCGCCTGGCTCGACCCATAGAATTTCACTGCACCGTTCCGGTGAAAGCGAACCGTGCTCAGGAGATATTGTACGGTCCGACGTTGCGTTCTTACTTGTGTGGCGAGCGCATCGGTCCGGCGCTATTGGAGAAAACCAAGGTCGCTCCGCAATTGGTGTTCACCGATCAATGGGAGCTGCTCGACGCGCGCGCTTTCGTCACCATGCCAATCCTTTTTGTTGTGCCACCGCCGAACGAGACACCGGCAGCTGAGCTGGCGGTCCCACCGATGTCCTCCTCGGCCGAATCGGCAAGTTTGCAATTGGAACTAGGAAGTTTCGCTTTGCGCGCGCATCATGACTTCGCAAGTGACGCTGAGATGGCAACGTTGATCTGGCAACAATCCGACGTGGCGCTCGACTTGCGTGAGCCGTTTGAGCGGATTCACGAGGCGATTCGTGAAGCGCACCGCAGCGCGGCATGAATGGCGCGGCGTGAATGGCGCCTCCTGGCTGACGATGGCTCACGATGGCGATATCACAGGGAAGATTGATACACGACCCACTCGGCGAACCTTCCGTTGCCATGCATACGACCGGTTGGAACGTCGGCTTGCAGCGGAACTTGAAGATCGACGTCAATTCGGTCGATTTCATCGACGAGTCGCCGCGAGTGGTGTCGGTAGCGATCCGGCCGACCCGAATTGCAACGCGCGGCTACTCATTTCGTACGGGGACTGCCGAGCGGATCACGTGGAATGCCCACAAACCAACTTCCCCGGGCATGGGGAAACCCGCGTCCGGCACGCAGCCCAGTGGCGACTCGGCCGAATTGCAGCGCACGTCGCGAAAACTGACGCGACTTAAGCCACCCGGTGACATCGTGAAGTTGGAAGACCGGCTTTTCTATTTGTTACAGCCGCCGCTGGAAACGTGGCTGCATGGCGAATCACTGCAGTTTCCCTTCGACCCGTTTCCGTACCAATGGGATGGCATCGCGTTTCTCTACACGCGATTTGCCGCGATCTTGGCCGACGAGATGGGACTGGGCAAGACGATGCAGGCGATCTCCACCATGCGGTTGTTGCTGCGAACGGGTGAAGTGGGATCCATCTTGTTGGTTTGCCCGAAGCCGTTGGTGACCAACTGGCAACGCGAGTTCTCCGTTTGGGCTCCAGAGATTCCCGTCATCGCCATCGGCGGCGACCAGAAGAAACGCCAATGGCAATGGGAGCTCACCAACTTTCCGGTGAAGATCGCCAATTATGAGTCTCTCTTGCGGGACCGCGACGTCGTCGTCGACGGCGGTCTGCAATTCGATCTGATGGTTCTTGACGAAGCCCAACGCATCAAAAATCGCAGCGGTACCACCAGCCAAACCGTGTGTGCGGTTTCGCGAAGACGAAGCTGGGCACTTACGGGAACCCCGATTGAAAACAGTACCGAGGACCTCGTGGGGATCTTTGAGTTTTTGGCGCCAGGGTTTCTGAACGTTCAAATGTCGCCTCGCAAGATGGGGCAATCGGTTAGTGACTATATTTTGCGACGTACCAAGGACAAAGTGCTGACCGACATGCCACCCAAACTCTTCCGCGATGCCGACTTGGAGCTGAGTCCCGAGCAGCGGACGACCTATGACAAAGCCGAATCTGAGGGCGTGATCCAGCTGACGGAATTGGGCAATGAACTGACGGTCCAGCATGTATTCGAACTGGTGTTGCGCCTGAAACAAATCTGCAACCACGATCCGGCAACTCGCGCTAGCAGTAAACTAGAGCGACTGACTGCCGATTTGGAAGAGATTGCCGCCAGCGGACAGAAGGCGATTGTCTTCAGCCAATGGGTAGAGACGCTATTGTGGCTGAGCGCGGAGTTGCAACGGTTCGGACCGCTGGAATACCACGGTCGCATTCCCCACGCAAAGCGTGATCCGATTCTGAAGGCGTTCAAGGAAGATCCCGCGGCTCATGTCCTGTTGATGAGCTACGGTGCGGGGAGTGTCGGATTGAACCTGCAGTTCTGTCAGTACGTGTTCCTGTTCGACCGCTGGTGGAACCCTGCCGTGGAGGACCAGGCGATCAATCGCGCGCATCGCATCGGGGCCGCCGGTCCGGTGACGATCACGCGGTTCATCTCTGTCGGTACGATCGAACAACGCATCGACGAAGTGCTCACCAGCAAACGCGAGCTGTTTGACGCGGTCTTGTCGCAGGCCGGTCCGCCGCGCAGCCAGGGGCTTAACGAACAGGAAATCTACGGCCTCTTCAACCTGTCGATGCCGCATCGCGGGAGACACGCCGCCGCCTAGCCTCGTGCCCACGCCGCCGATCGGAACGCCTTGCGTAAACAACCGCTGCCGGTGGCGGACTAACGGTGACGCGTTCACGCAACCCAGGCCCGAATCGCCGACACAAAGGCGGCATGACGGCGGTGACAGCGTCCGCAAGGGGTGCAAAAAACCCGTGTTGCTCGCGCGAATTGAATCTGCTACGGTTCGCCGCCACTGACTGCACGCATTTTCTAAACCGGGGCGACGGGGAGTGCCCAATGAAATATGGATTGCCAACGTTGTCGATACTGGCGATAGCCTTGCTGGCGTTCTTGTCGGCCGCCGGATGTGCCAGGCAAGTGCTGCGGACGGCGGACTATGGCGTAGTCGCGATCCCCTCCAATACGAATGTGTGGCCATTGCGGTATCGCACGAAAGCCGAAAAGATCATGGGTCAACATTTTCCGGAAGGGTATGTGATCGAGCGCGAGCAGGAGGAGGTGGTTGGTCAGAAGATTCAGACCGACGATAGCGGTGCCTCCAGTACCATCTTTCGGAAAGGGCCGTTTGCCATCAATTTGGGTTCGTCGCATACGACCAGTACAGTGACTGACGAGCGGGAATGGCACATCCATTATCGCCGTAAGTAGCCGACTTTCACCGGACGCCCCCTGTTATCTGGCCTGCCTGGGGCGTAGAATTATTCGGTGGCTGGCGACCGGCTGCCGGTCATTTTCCTCGACCCACAGAAAGGCCCAACATGTCTGACGGTGATTTCCTGAACGCGCGCCGCAAAGCTCTGGAAGATTCGTTCTTTGCCCAACGCGATCAAGAGCTCCTTAAGCAGCTGCACGAACGTCTGCAGGAAGCAACGCAGCGCGAGGCACTCGCAATGGTCTCGGGGATCGAAGACGAGGAGGTTCTCGATTTTCTGTTGCGGTTGAACCTCAGCAGCGAAACTGCGGCGGCGTTGACGCTCGTTCCGCTGATCGAAGTTGCCTGGGCG
>JAGQPD010000270.1 GCA_020426865.1 Planctomycetales bacterium | reverse complement strand
AACCGTTGTTGCACCTGCATACCCATTTCCATCGCGACCTCCCCTGGTCGACGATCGATATGGACTTTATGAACCTCAATCAATCGGCACACGGCGGGCGCGAATTCGGACATATTTGTGCCCGTTTGCGCCTGGCGCGCAAAGTTGTCGTCGGGCATTGGCAAGAGAAGCGCGTCCATCAGCAGATCGACGTCTGGGCGCGCGCTGCCGCCGGGTTGCACGAAGCGCGGCAACTGAAAATTGCTCGCTTTGGCGACAACATGAGACACGTTGCGGTGACGGAGGGCGATAAAGTGTCGTTCCAGATGAAGGTCGGCACGTCCGTCAATGGATTTGGTATCGGCGATCTGGCCGAACGTATCGCTGCCGTGCCGGAACCGGATGCCGCACGTCTATGCGAACAATATGATGACGAATACAACCTCGCCAAGGAACTCCAACCCAACGGCGCCCGGCGTTCGTCATTGCAAGATGCCGCACGCATCGAAATCGCACTCCGCGGCTTTCTTGACGAAGGTGGTTTTCGCGGATTCACCGATACGTTCGAAGATCTGCACGGCCTGAAGCAGCTACCTGGTCTTCCCGTACAACGCTTGATGGCCGACGGTTACGGTTTCGGCGCCGAAGGAGATTGGAAAGCCGCCGCGATGGTCCGCATTTCAAAAGTCATGGCGCAGGGATGGAAAAACGGGACGTCATTTATGGAAGATTATACCTACCACCTGCCAGAAGGTAATATGCAGTGCCTCGGCGCCCATATGCTGGAAATCTGCCCGTCACTGGCCAGCGACAAACCGTCGTGCGAAATCCATCCGCTCGGAATCGGTGGTAAGGAAGACCCCGTACGACTCGTGTTCGATACCCCCGTCGGACCGGGTGTCAACGCCACGATCGTCGATTTGGGCGGTCGGTTCCGGCTGATCATTAACGAGGTCGACGTTGTTGAACCTGCCGAGCCATTGGCAAAACTTCCCGTGGCCCGAGCCGTTTGGAAACCACGCCCCGACCTACCAACCGCCGCGGCCGCTTGGATCTATGCCGGCGGCTCGCACCACCCCGTCTTCAGCCAGGCACTGACCACCGATCACTACCTGGACTTGGCCGAAATGATGGGCACCGAAGCCGTTGTCATCGACGCCGATACCCGCCTGCGGGATCTGCGCCAAAGCCTGCGATGACCCAGTCGCATCGCGACCCGTTGTCGATTACACTGAGGAACTTTATGGTCGTTTCTAGAAAATAGTTGTTGAGGACATCCGGCATGGAAACTCTCGACTGGATCGTGGTTGCCGCTTATTTTTGCGTTCTGGCATTGATGGCGTTGTGGGTTATCCGGCAGGGCAAGAACACTTCGGATGACTATTTTCTGGCGAGCCATAGCCTGGGCTGGTTCATCGTCGGGGCATCGATCTTCGCATCGAACATTGGCTCGGAGCACCTCGTTGGACTCGCCGGTTCGGGCGCGACCGATGGCGTGGCAATGGCCCACTATGAATTGCATGCATGGTGCTTGTTGGTCCTCGGCTGGGTTCTCGTACCGTTTTACGCGCGTTCGCGAGTCTTCACGATGCCGCAGTTTTTGGAACGTCGTTTCTCTCCGGCATCGCGTTATGTATTGTCGATCATTTCGCTGATCGCCTACGTTGTAACCAAAATCGCGGTTGGTATTTTCGCCGGCGGCATCGTGTTCTCAGTGTTATTGCCAGAACTAAATTTCGCTGGGTTGGACAGCTTTTGGATCGGTTCGCTGATCGTGCTCGCGTTCACCGGTTTGTATACAACGTTGGGTGGCTTTCGAGCGGTTGCCTACACCGAGGCGTTGCAAACGTTGATCTTGATCGTCGGTTCGGCATTGGTTACGTACTACGGCCTGCAAAAACTGGGCGGCTGGGAAGAATTACGGGTCACCTTGGGATCCGATAAATTCAATTTGTGGAAGCCGCTGGTCCCGCCTGGCGTTGTCGGAACATGGGCGCCTGTCGAAATCGTCGATGACGCCGGCAAGATCGTCCGGCAAGCATGGTACTTTAACGGCAACTATCCCTGGCTGGGCATGCTGTTCTGTGCCCCGATCATTGGTCTCTGGTATTGGTGCACCGACCAATACATCGTGCAGCGGGCATTGGGCGCACACAATGAGACCGAGGCGCGACGTGGCAGTATCTTCGCTGCATTCCTCAAGCTGTTGCCGGTGTTTATTTTCATTGTGCCCGGCATGATCTGCTTTGCCCTGATTACCAAGAACCAGGCCACTCCGATCGAAGGACTTGATTTCAGCGAGATGGCGGACGCCAGTGGCAAAATCACCGAAAGCGGTGCGGCGTTTCCGATGATGGTCAAGAACCTACTGCCCGCCGGTGTGCGGGGAATTGTCGTTGCCGGCTTGCTCTCGGCATTGATGAGCTCGTTGGCGGGTGTCTTCAACGCATGCTCGACGTTGTTCACAATTGACCTCTACTCAAAATTCAAACCGCATGCCTCGGAATCGCAACTGGTTCGCATTGGCCGAACCGCGACCATCATGATGGTGTTGATTGGTCTCGCATGGATCCCGGTCATTAAGGGTTCGAAAGGGCTATACGATTACTTGCAGGGCGTTCAAGGCTATCTGGCACCGCCGATATTCGTCGTGTTTTTCCTGGGGATCTTCTGGAAGCGGCTCAACGGTGCTGGATGTTTAGCGGCGCTGATCGTCGGTTTCGCGATGGGTGTCTTCCGGCTGGCAATCGATACGGTACCGAAGGTCTACAGCGACTTCCAGTACGCCGAAGGCTCATTTTTCTGGATCGTCAACAAGATCTACTTTCAGTATTTCAGCCTCTTGATCTTCATCGTAAGTGCGTTGGTGATGATCATCGTCAGTCACATGACGCGCGAGCCCGACTACCAGCAGATCAGTGGTCTTACCTACGGTGCGGTAACCGAAGAAGATCGCCGCAAAACGCGTGAGAGCTGGAGCACCGTTGACGTGATCGGATCCGTACTGGTAATGGTTTTGATCCTGGCAGCCTATCTGTACTTCCGCGGCTGATAGATTGCCCATCGCGCCAGCACTGCTGCTGATGCTGGCGCGACCATCCGTTGATTCGACTTGACCTCGATCGAGAACCTCGGTATCTACTCTGCCACTCGTCTTGCGCGCGGAGCGCAAACTAGTTGTTATCGGCGGGTTGCATCTGGAACTTGAGCTGAGTCGATTTGCTGTGCGAAAAACCTGTTCGGCCATAATTGCGGCGGTGATGGTAACGGTGGTGATTACGCCACCGGCGATTGGCCAACAGCGCGTCCGCTTTCCGAACAATAGTGCGGGTGGCGCTGATCCGTATGCCACGCTACCGACGGCGCCGATGGGCGGCATGGCACCAACTCCGGTGCAGTTTCCCTCGGTCACACTTGGCCAGCAGATCCAGCCATTTGATCCGTATTCGGGCGGACCGATCGCGGGCCAGGCACCAACCTTGACGCTACCCTCAGGGCCAATCCTGGCGCCGCAAGGCGCCTATCCTGCACCGCCTGGTATTTCGTATCCGATGCCCAATGCCACGTCCCCTACGGTACCGGGGCCGTTTTATACAACCCCGATTCCGCTCGCGCCGAATGTTTTTGCACCGCCCGCAGCCAGCATGCCACCGACGTTGCCTCCCGTGTTCAATCCCAATGCTGGCCCACTTCAAAGCCCCACCGGGCCGTCCTCGCTCTCAGGTCCGACACCCGTGTTCCCCAACGGACTGAATTGGGACCAAATCGACAGGAACAATCTGCAGCGACTGTTTCGCGATACGGGGGTCGTCTACTCGTACATCCTTGGCAACAGTAAAGAACCGGATCGATTGCAGTTGCACGAGTTCGATCTAAGCACGACGCTGGTCTTGAACCGGTTTGCCCACAGTGCCGAAGGGCTCCGAGTGACTCCGGGGTTTACGTTTCATTTTCTCGACGGCCCGGACGGCCAAAATGACGCGGATCTGCCTTCAAAGTTGTATAGTGCCTACATTGAGGGGGCGTGGAAACCAAGGTTGACGCCGCAATTCAACGCCGACCTGGCGGTGCGGACCGGGTTGTATACCGACTTTCATTCGATCACCACGCATAGCATCCGGATTACGGGGCGCGGCCTGGGAGTACTGCAAGTGACACCCCAGTTGGCAGTCAAGCTTGGCATTGAGTATCTTGATCGAGCGCGCGTAAAACTGCTTCCCGCGGGTGGCGTATTGTGGACCCCCAACCCGCAGACATACTTCGACATCTATTTTCCACGCCCCAAGTTTTCACAGTACTGGACCACGGTTGGCAACACCGAATTCTGGTGGCACATTGCAGGCGAGTACGGTGGCGGATCGTGGACATTCAGTCGCGTGGATGCTCCGTTCCTGGACCTCGGCGAGCGTGCCGATTACAACGACATTCGCTTGATCGTGGGGACTGAATGGTCACGATTGAATCGGCAATGGGGCTTCTTTGAATTTGGATACGTCTTCGACCGCGAACTGGTCTACAAACTGGTGCCCAGCGAAAGCACCGCCCTTGACGACTCGATCATGCTCCGTGCCGGCATCTACTTTTGATACCTCCATCATGCTTCGCATATCGATCACAACATATCCTCCTCGTGGATTGTCAACGCCATGACTACCTAACGGATACCTGCTGATCATGCGGTACCGGCGCACGACGCAAATCTCGTGCGGCTGACGATCAATTCCGCGAAAAGGCTGGGGACAGCCATGGAACATTGCATTGCTACCGGATGTCACGCAACCGGCAGAGATTTTCCAGATTTCCACATGGCGCGACGAAAAGCTTCCGCGAGTTAGACGCCGAAATGCTGAACTTCCCACCAACCCAAAGAGGGGGTAGGTTACCGAATCAACATGACACACGGTATAATCACGGGAAGAGGACGAACCGATGTGTCAAATAATTCCAGCAAGAAGGATCTACGCGATGCTGGGTAACGAATCCCTGTGGGAAGTCGCGACACATTGCCATGATATGCTTCGAGATTCGGGCATTGCCCACACCGTTTGTGGGGGGGTTGCTGTCTGTTTGCACGGATATCAACGCAATACGACCGACGTGGACGTGATCATCCAACCCTTCGATATGTCGCAGGTAAAATCGCTGTTCATGGAAAATGGATACGTTTGGGACGAATCGAACAAAGAGTTTCGCAGTTCCAGCGGAATTGCCATTCAGTTTCTGTTGGCTGGGGAAAAGGCAGGAAAGGGAACCGAGGTTCTCATTCCCGAGCCGGTGGGCGAACTAAACGTCGAGGACCGCGAAGGTCTATCGGTCGTGCGGTTATCTCGATTGATTGAGATGAAACTTGCCAGTGGAATCGGCAACCTCAGACGTACGCACCGTGATTTTGCCGACGTCGTAGAATTGATTGCGATTCGTCAGCTTGACGGTTCGTTCGCACGACATCTTCACAAATCATTACGACCAACATTTCGCAAATTGGTGCGGAATGCACAAGCCGAGTAGCGTCATGGCGTATCTGCAATTGTCCCGTCACTTGCTGCCGGCAGCAAGCGACAGAAGGCAAGAATACCGACGATGTGTTGGTTCTTGTTCGTAGGAGCAATTCTACATGGCGGCTGCCACCGACTACGCGTCTTCCGTTCCTGATTTACGCCTGTTTCAATTCACGGAACCGTACGGTACGCGTAGCCCCGGCCGCGAACAAGAACACTGCGACAATTCCGAGCGGTGCCGGCTCGGGTACGGCAATATCCAGTAATCGTACTGTTACATCGTGGGGATGATAAAGCACCTCCCACGAAAATTGTTGACCGTCGGCAAGCGAAACGGGATTATTTTGAAAGTGACCGACTACGTCGCCAACCGAAGTTAAGATCGTGAATTCGTCACCGACTTCGGGATGAAATAGTCCGTCACCCGCGTCAACCAAATTGATCTCCAGTGTACCGTTGAGAAGCGTTTCACCGGCTGTCACCTGCAGGACATCATGTTCAACTCCTTCCAGATGGCCGCCAATTTCCACCAGCCAGGTGGCGTCGGCCGTATTCTCGAAGCGGTCAACGGAGGCAATTCCGGGCGAGTTACCGATGGCGAGCAACCCTTCGTTGACAAGCCCAACGGCGTCGAGCGAGGCGCCATCGGCCAGGACCATATCGCCCGTCGAGCGATTGCGCAACATTCCATCCCCTACAAACGCGGCTCCGTCTTCAACGAGCGTATGAGATTCCATCCATAGTTCAGTGCTCGCGTCATCGAAGTTGGTTTCGCTATTACCGGCAAATTCTACATCCGCGGCAATTCGTACTTTGCCGTCAGCGTTGATAACACCGCTGGAACGCATCGTCGCTCCATCGATCCGCACGGCAACGTTTGGCAGCGGGTTTGACAGATTCAATTCACCGTTCATCGTCCACTTGTCGAACACACCTGTCAGCTGAACGTTTAGTCTGCCGAAGAGACCATTGACATTGAGGACTCCGTCGAACGTGTTGCTGATCGTTGAGTCGATACTCTCGGCGTTGATCGTTGCGATGTGATTGATGTCCCACTCGGCGTTTCCACCGCCGTCCATATCGAAGACATTGGCTTGGACGTTCGTGATGCCACCGACGGTCGCGTTACCAACTTGCCGTGCGATACCTTCTACTTCGAGGTGTCCCTTCCAGGTTGTGGGGCCGTTGAACTGGACTGTGCCATCGGAGCTAAAGTTGCTGAAAGTCTCGATATGTCCGGCATTAACAACAGTGTGGCCGTCAAAGGTAATCAGTCCATCTTCAGCAACAACGTAGCGGCCGCCGAGTAGTGTCGTTTCGCCGTCGAACTCCAGACGATCACCTTCGCCTATCATGACGACGGCATTCTCCATGACTGACGCGTTCGCGGTAACTTGCAGATGCCCCTGGTCGCCCCGTACATTCACGGTTCCGTCGAATTCGACGTCACTACCAAGGATCCGCGAAACAGCTGCCGGCACGTTGGAACTTCCGATGTTGATTTGGCTGTTGTTGTCAGCCCGCCAAGGCTCCTCCAAGTTCATTGCCAGCGAAGCGCCCGGAGCCATGGTGATCCACCCGCTGAACGAATCCACCAGGGCACTTGCATTAATCGTCAGCGAGCTGCTCGGCGTTTCCAAATTGAGATGGCCGCCTCCCAAAAAACTGTCGAGGTTGACGGGATACCGCTCCATGCTCCCCTGCGTAATTGTGATACCGCCGTTGGCATCGGGATGAATCTCGCCTCCCAGTCCAAACGGTTCATAGCTTTCAACAAGAATGTGTCCTCGACCAGAGATCGTGCCGTTTGCGATTGTGGTACCAAACAGCCGCACATCGACGTTATCGACCATGTGAAAGCGAGCATGCGGTTGCAGGAGCAATTCACCTTGAAAGTCGTGGAAATTCGGACCGGCAGCCGGACGAACGATCAGCTGCGAGTTCTCTCCGGTAATATGAGCTTGATCAAACGACACGAGCTCGCCGCCAGCCAGGTCCAGCGTCATTCCATCGGAAATCTCCAGATACTTGTACCCAGTGCCTGGCGCCCCCAGATATACCGTCGAGTTTTTCGCGCCCGGCAGGTTGCCGATATAAACTTCATCATCCGGACCGGGCACAATGTTCGGCGCCCAATTTCCGGGCATACTCCACATCCCATCGCCCGTATTCCACGACATTGACGCACTACGGACAGTGGCGGGGAAAAGCAGAGCCGATAGCACAATCGTGGCTGCGGCGACGAATCTACATGTCTGGTGGTGACTTTTGTCTTGGGCCATTTCAGTTCTCACATCGAATTGAGTGTCAAGTGTTATTTTCCATGAGACGCATCTGTGTCGTCAGCAACAAACGAGATCGAACGATCGACCTTGCCCTTGCTGCGTGTTTCAAAACCGTTGCGAATACTCCCATCGAGTTTTGGAACACCCGCGTCGATCTGTACGGTCACGATGCCGCCGGCCGTTGTGAGCTTCCCAGCGTGGACCGCAGCCGGACAAATCAAGCTGGCAAAGTCGTACGCGTCCGTGCCGTAGATGATTCGCCCCTTGAGGTCCTGTGGGGCGGGAGGACAGCGAAAAGAAAAACGTTGCCCGATGAAATCTCGATAGGCAAAACCGGTCGAGGTAAATTTCGTCTCCCAGGTAATCTCCGGAAGCAGTGCCGCCCGGTCCGTGTCGACTGCAGCGACAGCCGATTCGTCAACGAAAGCGATACTACGACGCGTTTCCGGACGATCGCGCGACTGCACGCCGTTACGGGAGCTGCCACCATACGCTTTCTCACCGGGGTTCAACTGAACGGTCACGATGCCCCCTCGGCTGTCGATCTTTCCCGCATGCATGGCGGCGACACAGATCACACTATCACTTGGGTAGCGGTCCGTTCCGAATAGACCATCGAGACTTTGGCCAGCGGGCATTGCGGGGCACTTCACCGTTAGCCGCTGACCAAGAAACTTGTCGGCGTCGAATTGGAATTGCCGGAGTGTCGTATCCCATGCAATCGTGGGTACGAATCGGTCCTCCGCCGACTCGGCCGTCACACCGCCTTTCGCCGCCAACGGGCTGGGCATTCCCTGACCCATTGCCTCTCGCTCGCAGTACAAGCCAACCGCAAGAACCAAGGTGAGGTGTGAAAAGCGAAGGCAGACATCGTAATGTTTTCGAATACAAAAGTAGTTCATTGACTTCTCCTCGTTGGAATATTGTTGTGAGCCTGACCATTGGTGCAGTCATGGCCGTGGCCTTCACTCACCTTCACGTGGTGGATGGCCATCTATCGGTGATTGATACGTCGAATGCCACGGGTTGTCGGGACGACGGCATCGGTGACACCGTCGGAACACGCAATCAGGAGCGACGATTCGTTCTCGAAGAACACATCACGCGCGTCAGCTAACGACCTTCTGTTGTCACGCCCATGCAATGACGGACGTGTTCGTTGTTGAGTGACGGACGGAGTCGGAAACCACAAGAGCGGTCGGTACGATGCCGCGACAGGGTCGAGTTGAGTGAACAGATCCAAGATTGGATGATCTTCCCGAGTAAACGGCCAGCTGTCGAGACGCAGACCACCGACGCCAGAGTGCGGCACTGCGACTTTGATATTGTTTTTCAGCCTCGCCAGCGATAGGTCATAGTCCGCGCCGGATAGCGATGTCCCGCCAATCAGAAGATTGCCATTTGCGTAGGAATGGATTGACTTCGCAGTATCCTGCTTATTGGTCATCGCGATCGTAACGCGCCCGTCGACTCCAAACGTTGGGTCTGGAGTGCCGGACTCGGTCAGTCGCAGAGCCAGGAAATCTTGCGAATGAATCGAATCGGACTTCATGACACTACCCACCGCCACGACCGTTCCGTTAAGGCTAGCCGTCACCCCGCTCAGTGTCGCATGTTCCCCGTCCGAATCGTACACGCCGTCGAGATTGAATGTCGGATCGAGAGCTCCGTTCGCCAACCACCGGGCAACGAACACCTTATCGTTGCCATTTGTTTCGCCGTTTCCGACCGCAACAATCTTGTCATTTCCTACGACGGTTACCCCGGTTATCCATCCCGACTGCCATTGTCCAGGCAATACCGCAATGCCGTTTGTGCCAAAGCTGGTGTCAATATTTCCGTTGCCAGTAAGCTTGGCAATCATCCCGCGACCTTCCAGCGTACCGTCCGCTGAAATGCCACCTAACACGTATCCGCCAACATGCGCCACGGCAGAATACACGTCCATCGATGCATTAAGTACCTTGATACCGCCACTGCCAAAGGAACCGTCGATGCTCCCATCTGACAGGTTGAAACGGACCATCAGCGTGGACTTAGGGAAACTGTTGCTAGTTGAGTTCCCGAAGACTATGAGTTTGTCATCGGCAATAAATCCCACTTTTGGATTCATTTGGCTGCCGCCAGCGACATCGTATGTTGCTTTTCCTGAGTCACCGAATGTGGCGTCAAGTAGTCCGTTGGCGTGGTACCTGGCAATTGCGACTACAAACACACCCTCGTCAGTCTGCGAACGTCCAACGACAAGCACCTTGCCGTCATCCTGGAGTATTGAAAAGGAGGGCAAATCATCGCCACCTGCGAAATCGGTCACGGTATGTCCCCCTCCGTCCTCGCCAAAGCTCGTGTCCAATGTTCCGTTGGACTCAAAACGCGCGATGGCGAAATTGGACTCACCCGACACCAAATGAGACGACCCTACCAGCAGCACCTTGCCGTCGGGCTGCACATTCATATCTTTGAGATAGTCGTTGGTACCTCCGAAGTCCGTGCCGGTAATCCCCCAGCCGTAGTTGAAGGTCGGGTCGAGTCCTACGGCGAACAACTCACGCTGTTCCAGTGCTTCGACGCGCAGTGTGGGACGTGTTGTCTGTTTCGCTGTCTTCTTACGTGTGCGTGCCATTTCTCTCATTCCTGTTTGCTGATAATCGTTACCAAATTGGATGCCGTGAAGCGGTGCGTGCCGCGGGCTAAGATGGTTGGGCGCAGCGAATCGCTGGATCGAGCGCGAAATACGGAAAATCTGGGCATTTCGCGGTCCTCGCGGCTATTTTCGATTTCTTGCGAAATTGCGGCGCATGATGCAAAATACTTTTGCGCCTATCTCCCTATGCGCCTTGCCGCAGCATGGAAAATAGATGGCGACAATCTGCCTGCGTCTTCAACCATCTTGGAGACAGAGTCGCATTTGACGAGCGAGAGGGAACATGGGATCTACCGATTCATCTTCTGACAGACTTCCCGGATCACTTGAGCTGGGTGAGTATCGCGATTGGCTGAGATCGTGCGTCGTACAGGTATCGAGACGTTACCAGGCCAAATTCGACGCGTCGGATATCGTGCAGGAAACGCTGACGGAGGCACATGCAAAAATCGATTCGTTCCGCGGTTCCACTCAAGCCGAACTTGCCGGTTGGTTGCGCACGATGCTCACGCGAAACGTACTGGACAGCATTCGACGACTTCGAGCGCGCAAGCGGGACGTCGCCAACGAAGTGCGACTGCGAGTCATGTCGACCCAGTCACTACGCGGACGCCCGCAGGCGCAGTTCTCTGCCGATACAGCAACTCCCAGCAGGCGTCTGCTGAACAACGAAGATCTATGGCGATTGCGCGAGGCCATTGACCGTTTGCCAGAAGCACAGCGACAAGCTGTGGCATTGCATCATCTGGAAGGGCTAAGCCTGGCGGAAGTCGCCGCGAGAATCGATCGGTCCACCACCGCAGTTGCCGGACTCGTCCATCGCGGCTTGCGAACGTTACGACGTCAGTTGGGAGATTGAAATGTCTTCGTCCGCTTCGGATATCGATTCGCCACTTTCCTCAAGCGACGACCGCTTGGAACTGGCCCTGGAAGAAGCGATCAATGGTCTTGAGAGCGACCAAGGTTTTGACCGAGATGCCCTGATCGCCAAGTATCCCGACCTGGCTGAAGACCTTCATGCATTTGTCGACAACTGGCTGTCGATGGAACAGGCAACCGAAGATGTTGCACGAGTCGGACTGGCTGGCATGGCACAGCCTCAAGACGACCTGTGTGGCAGAACGATTGGAGACTATGAAATACTGGAGCGGATTGGCAGCGGCGGGATGGGGCTTGTGTTCCGAGCGCGACACACGCAGTTGGATCGTGTCGTGGCGTTGAAAATGGTCTGGAACTCGTCCCGCGACAAATCAAGGTTTCGAATCGAAGCGGAAGCCGCCGCTTCGCTTCATCATGCCAATATCGTGGCAATTCATGAAATCGGTGAACTCGAAGGCCAACCATATCTTAGTATGCAGTTGATCGATGGCAAGAATCTGCAGCAGCGTTTAGATGAAGGGCCTCTGATGGACCGTGACGCGGCACACCTGGTCCGGACACTTGCCGACGCCGTCCATTACGCACATCAACGCGGCGTACTCCACCGTGACTTGAAGCCGGCCAATGTCCTGTTGGACGAAGATGAAAAGCCGTTCGTCACCGATTTTGGACTCGCCAAGCAGCTGGACAACAGTGTCGAGATCACGCGCAGCGGCGCCATTCTGGGAACCCCAGGTTACATGGCCCCGGAACAGGCAATGGGACGAGTCAAATCGGTGACGGTGGCGGCGGACGTGTATGGCCTCGGTGCCATTCTCTACGCTGTTTTGACAGGTCAGCCGCCGTTTCGCAGCGATAGCGATCTGCTCACGCTGCGCCAAATCATCGAAGACCCACCCGTTGCTCCGCGGTCGCGATGTGCCACCATCGACCGAAACGTCGAAACGATCTGCCTGAAATGCCTGGAAAA
>JAGQPD010000269.1 GCA_020426865.1 Planctomycetales bacterium | reverse complement strand
AGTGGTGTCATCTGCAGTTTGCCGCGTCCAAAGAGAAAACCCCGATCGGTGGCCATGATTTGGTTCACGTCGCACCCAGCCGCCAACAGCCGCTTTGTGGTGTCAATATGCCCTTCGCGTACCGCGAAGAAAAACGCGTTGAATCCCGACTTCAGCGTGATGTTTACATCGGCGCCCGCAGCGATCAATGCGTCAACCACGCTGGAATTGCCTTCCGCTGCCGCCCACATCAGCGCCGTTTGACCGCTGCCCTCCCGAGCATTTGCATCGACGCCGTGTGATAGCAGCGAACGGACGGGCGGCAGTTTTCCGGTTCGAGCGGCGGTCATTAACAGCGTCTCGCCACTGGATAGCGTTACGGTGGCATCCGCGCCGGATGCAAGCAATCGATCCACCAGCGCAACGTTTCCGTTGAGGCAGGCAAACCATAGTGGAGTCACACCGTAGCGGTTCTTGGCTTGCACGTCCGCTTTTGCTTCAATCAATCTGCGGGTGAGATCCTCCAGCTGATGATGAACCGCGAAATGAAGTGCGGTCATCCCGTCGGCTTGCGCCGCGTTAACGTCGGTGCCTTGTTCCAATAACCTGTTGGCAAGCGTGACATCGCCGCGTTCGATGGCATCCGCTAGCGGCGCATGGGTCGCGGCGGCGACAATTTGGCCATGGCCCTCTGTGGCGAGCATGGTAAGTAGCAGGACCCAGCCGAGAAGCAAAACGGCCGTTCGATCGCGGACGGACATTCGGGTCGGGAGTGTGTGTCGTTCGACGTTGGGGACCATTGGCAACTACCTGATCGTGGACTAAACTTCCAGCGGTCGAAACAACTCGTCCAATTTTCCGTTGCTGTCAGCAAAAGCTTCCAGCGGCACGCCGACTTTGTGTAACAGCGATAAATGGAGATTTGCCAGCGGCGTGGGGTTGGCGAAACGAATGTGTCGGCCACCCTTCATGTTGCCGGCCGCTCCACCAGCAACGATAATCGGCAAATTCGTGTGATCGTGCACATTCGGATTGCCCATGCCGCTGCCATACAGGTAGAGGACGTTGTCCAATAGCGAGCCATTTGCCTCAGGCGTCGCCTGCAGTTTGGCAAGGAACTCTGCGAATAATGACACATGAAATCGATTGATGACGGCCATCTTGGCAATTTTGTCCGGATCGTTACCATGATGTGTCAGCGGGTGATGGGCATCAGGTACGCCAATCTCCGGGTAGGTTCGGTTACTTGTTTCTCGTGCCAATTGGAACGTCACCACTCGGGTTACGTTGCCTTGAAGTGCCAAAAGTTGCAGGTCGAACATCAGCCGTGCGTGATCGGCATAAGCGGTGGGGACACCGGTCGGGCGCTCTCGATCGGCCTGAGGATTTTCGCGTGCCGCTTGTTCCGCCCGCTGGATCCGCAGTTCAACATCACGAACCGAATGCAAGTATTCGTCGATCCGCCGGCGGTCGTTCGGTCCCAACGTATTTTTCAGTCGACCTAACTCTTCACCGACAGAATCCAAAAGACTGGCCTTTTCCTGCAGGCGTTCGCGGCGGGTCGTGGCATCGCCACCCTCACCAAACAGACGCTCAAACACGATCCGGGGGTGTGCTTCCGCCGGCAAGGGTGTCGTCGGAGATGACCAGGAAAGATTGTTCTGATACACACACGCGTAGCCGTTGTCGCATTGCCCGACGACCGACAGCAAGTCCATGGACAGTTCAAGTGACGGAAGCTGTGTATCGTGCCCGATATGCTGAGCGGCAACTTGATCAACGGTCGTGCCTAAATAGTAGTCGGTGCTTTCCGTGCGTTTCGCTTTGGCAGCGCTGAGAAACGACGAGTTCGATGTGGCGTGGGTACCGGGGTATGCGTTGCGGAGTTCCAGATTTGACACGATCGCAACATGATCCTTGACCGGCTGCAGCGGCGTTAACGTTGGCGACAATTCATCGAGTCGGTCGGCATCGGGCGGAGTCCAACGAGTGATATCACAGCCCATCGGCATGTAGACGAACCCAAGCCGTCGCAACTGGTGTGGTGCCGCCACCGTGTCAGCGACCGCCGTCATCGCTGGGATCATGGCGTCCAATAGCGGCAGCGACAATGTCGCGCCCACGCCGCGCAGAAAGGTTCGCCGAGGCAATGCGATTCTTGTGACGATCATTCCGATCTCCTCATTTGAAAGGGAACGCTGTGGGCAATTTGAATGATGAGCTCCGAAAAGCAATAGTCCTTCTTCTTTGCCTCTTGGACAATCTTTCGGATGGCGGGGCCATCGTAATGTTCAACACCCCGTCCCAGTGTGTACGTCAGCAGTTTTTCCGTGAGCGTCTGCACAAATAATTCCGGGCGATCGAGTAACGCCTGTTCCAAATCGGCAACGCCAGCGATTTCGCGACCGTCGATCAGGCGTGCCGAGGAATCGATGCGTTGGCCATCGTCGGTTTCGCGCCACCGTCCCACGGCGTCGTAGTGCTCGAGCGCGAAGCCGACCGGGTCGATAACATCATGACACGACGCACATGCGGCATTCGCTCGATGCTGCTCTAACCGTTGACGCACGGACAACGTCGCCGATACCGTGTTTTCCTCCAGGGCGGGAACGTTCGGCGGCGGGGGCGGGGGCGGCGTACCCAGAACGTTTTTCAACACCCAGTGACCGCGGACAACCGGCGAGGTGCGGGTCGCATACGACGTGACGCAAAGGATACTGCCCTGTCGGAGTAGCCCGCCACGATGGCTGTCCGACTCCAGTTCCACACGCCGGAAATGGCTGCCGTAAACATGGGGGATTCCGTAGTGCTTGGCCAGCCGTTCGTTGAGATAGGTGTGGTTGCTACG
>JAGQPD010000268.1 GCA_020426865.1 Planctomycetales bacterium | reverse complement strand
GATCGCAACGTCAGATCCGATCGAAATCTCCGCAGGAATGACGGCGAACATCAGCAAGCCTTCATCGACCAATCCTTCAGCAACACCCCCATTCCCCGGAAGGGCTCGATCATCGTCGGTGATTTTGCGCTACCGTCGGAACGGCGAAGCTCCTGCTGAGCCGCTGCCGCATCGGACGTTCTCTGGCACACGCGGCTCGGCAGGAGCCTCGCCGTCCGGGCCATCGGTCGCGCACCGGCATTTCCTTCAGGTCAGCCAGCGACAGGGCCGCGGTCATTCGGTGGTGCGCTGCTGCTGAGCGAGCCATTGATAAAGCTCGGGAGTCGCGTAGGCCGCCGACCAGCAGTTGTGGCCGACGTGCTCCAGCGTTGTGTAGCGAACGTCGGTGTTGCCCGCTCCCTTCACCGCCTCGACCATCTCCGTGGATCGAGCGATCGGAACCGCTTGGTCCTGATCGCCGTGGAATACCCACAACGGTGTGTGCTTCAGTGTCTCGGCGGTCGCGGGATCGCCACCGCCGCAAATCGGTGCGACCGCGGCAAACCGTTCGGGATGACTCGCCGATAGCTTCCACGATCCGTAACCCCCCATGTTCAAACCGGTCAGGTAGATGCGCGTCGTGTCCACCGCATAGTTGCCGACGATGTGGTCCAATAGCTTGATCAACCCTTGCTGTTGGCGGTCGCTGCGCCAATTGTCTTCGCGTGGGCACTGCGGACTAACAATAATGTACTTCAATTCATCTCCGCGTCCCGCCATCCTTGGTGGCCCCCATTTGGCAACCAGGCTTAATGGACCATTACTTTCCCCACGCCCATGCAAGAAAAAGATCACCGGCCACTTCTTGTCGGCCGCGTCCTTCTGGTAATCCTTCGGCAAATATAATAAGTACCCAATTGTCTGGTCAGTGCCGGTCTGGTCAGTGCCGGCGTTAAATTCAAGTTCAACTTGCTTACCTGGCCGAGGTTCATCGGCACCAATAACTTCCGATCCGGTCAAGCAGAGGCATGCCAATGCGAACGTATGAGCAAAACGTGACGAATTCATATCCGTTACTCCCAGAGTTAGAGTGATCGCTGTTTCGATGCACCAGTTACCATACAGTCATCGTTAGGCTGCTGCAACAATATGATGCTCGCTCTTTCTTGGGGGGCCTCACCAAGGCACGGGGTCACCAAGGCACGGGGTCACCAAGGCACGGGGTCACCAAGGCACGGGGTCACCAAGGCACGGGGTCACGGAGAAGGAATTGAAACCTGCCGTCATCTTCGTGGCTCGGTGGCTCCGTGAGCAAATCTGTCCACGTCCCACTGGGCGATCCGACCATCCTTGTCGCCAGAATAGAGCATCCGATCGACTTCGTCGTAGGCAAGGGCGGCCACGTTTTCGCCATGTCCGAACAGTTCCGCCAGTAGTCGGCGATGGCGCAGATCCCAAATCCGAACCGTACCCGACCAGTGGGTCGACGCGAGACGGTGTTCCGAACCTAGAAACAACAGACGGAGCACGGCATCGCTACCGGGAACAGATAACCCAGGTTGTCGGGTACCATCGGACGCGATAATAGCGATTTCCTCGGCTGTTCCGCCGATGGCAATCATGTCGCCGCTCGGCGAACAATCGATCGCCAGAGTGTTTTCGTTTTCTAGTCGCAGCAATTCCACCGTTCGCTCGCCGCTCGTCGTGTTCCACCCCAACACTTCGCCCGTGTTGTTGCAGGTGTATAGCGTTTGCGCATCGGGCGAAAACACCGCACGATAGACTTGCGGTGCGTGTGCCCAGAATTTGACAGCGGGTTCTTGCCAACCGTTGTGCCACAGCGCCATCGCGCCCTTGCCGTCGCCGCTGGCCAACCATCGGCCGTCTCGTGACGTGGCCAAACACGTGATGTAAAACGTGTTGCCGCCAAGGACGTTCAGGCGAGTCAAATCGGCCACTCTGTGGCGATAGACGCAATGGTTCACGGCACCAATTGCAAGGCTGCCGTCCATGGAGTTGTACGACACCTGTGCAGGATCGATGTCTGCGAACCGCAAAACGCCCGCGGGCGACCCGTCGGGAAGACTCCAAAACCTCACCGTGCCATCGTCGGCAACCGACGCCAACTTGCGTTCGCCTTCACAAACTGTCATGTCGTCAATGATCGACCCGTGACCAACAAAGTATCTCCGTGGTTGATTCGCAAATGGTCCCCGCTGCCAGATACGGATCGTATGGTCCCCGCAGCTTGCGATCAGTTTTTCACCGCTGCGGTCAAATACCAAACGATGAATTCGTTTACTGCCATCAAAGAGCGTCGCTCGGAGCTGGCCAGTCACGGGGTCGAGCAATTCGATTGTTCCCGAATCAGCTCCGACGGCTAACGTGCTGCCATCGGGAGAGAGGGCGAGACACGATACTGTCGATGTCGGCATCACGTGGGCCAGGCGGCGGTCCTGCGGAAGATCCCAGATTGTTATTCCATCCGGCTCGCAATACCATGCTGCCAACGCGAAATCGGGCGTAGCTGCCAGCGGCGTGTACACGTTGACTCGCTGGTCGGTCGATGAGCGTTCGTAGCTGGGGCCAAGTTCGCGCAAGGGGGCCATCGTCGCTGTGTCCCACAGTACTACTTCGCC
>JAGQPD010000267.1 GCA_020426865.1 Planctomycetales bacterium | reverse complement strand
GGCGTGGGGCCCGACAGAGTCAGCGAAAATCCTTGCGGTCCAATCGTCTTGCCGTTCAAGTGCATAACGATCTGACGCTGACCGTCCTCGGTCAGCTCGGACCAGTGATGCAATGCAGCGCCTGTTAGTGTCTCCACTTCGAGACCGGCAGGGAGCGGAAAGCTCAACTGAAACACTCCGGCGCGAGATATGAGTGTCTCGAAGTTAACTCCCAACACAATCCGCTCGTCACCGAAGGAGAGAACCTGCTTGCTGTTGACTCGAACCTCCGGTTCCACCGGGAGAACTTGCAGCGTCAGCTCGCCCCCTTGGGCCCCATAACGGTAGACACGGTGGAGCGTCGTTTCTGCGTTGGACAACATACTCGCGTCGAAATCGCCTAAGTTTACTGCCGACATAGTGGTGGTGTCGGCATTACCAGGCTGCGCGTCCCCACCAAAGGCGATTGCCAGCAGGCCAACCTGACCGCTTGCATCGCTGACGGTCAGCGGTTCAAGCTTCATATCGACGGGAAATGGGGACAGGCCGCGCTGGGTCTCGATCGCTATGGCAAACGTGCTGGATTGTGCCGGTTCGATCGTCAATTGCAGCTGCCCGTCATCGGCATCGAATTGCCAGGAACCGATTGGGCCGTCGACCGAGCTAACGGTCAAGCCTTGCGGAACTTGAACCGTCAAGCGGCTGACCTGACCTTGCGACGTCCGAATGTTCAAGCGATGTCGGCCGTCGACGACGCCTGGCCCCGGCCGATACAGGTCCGAACCCTCGACGAAGAACTTCATTTGTTCAGTGGTCACGTCTCGCGATTTCGGGGACAGTGTCACGATAGCGTCGCCAACCCCCAGCAGCACCTCGGCGCGGGTCGCTTGTTCGTCCGACGCTATCGTGTCGATACGCACGGCATTGGAGCACGTAACTTCCCAACCCGGCTCGTCGTAACGCACGTCGATTCGTTGCACAGCGGCCAGGCCGGTTGGCACGGAAACGCCGTTGATGGGAGCGATCGCTTCAAGTTGATACTCAAAGGTCGCTGTGTACGTGGCGGTTTTTATTGACGTCGCCGTCGTTGATCTCTCCCCCTCCGAAGCTGGCTGATCATCCGGTACCGAGTTTGCGTGCGCGTCCTGGTCGACCTCCGCGGCCGGCAGAATGCTGATCACGTACGCCAACCCGAGTCCGGGAATGTCGGTCTTTGCCAATCGCAGCCCATCGCCGTCGAATCGAGTTAACACGGCGGGGGCCTGCAACAAGAGGAAGCGGTCCCCCGGCGTACCCGTAACGGCAATCGCCCCCTTGCTCGTCAGTCGACTGTCGTCGCGCTCGATGTGCCACTCCTGTGTGATCGAATCAGCGGCACGGAATCCTGCCGGCATAGCGGCGGATGCAGGGCACGCATGCGACCATAGTCCCAAGGCGATCAACAGCATGGTCGTAATAACAGCTCCACTGGTACCTGGTTCATCGCCTTCGGTGTTCCTGCTGCCGCCACCTGGGGCCTTCGTGTCGCGATTGCGTTGTTGATCGGCATGGCGTTTGGCGGCGGCTTCACGTCGTTCTTGAAGAACCTGACGTACGAATGCCAGTGCCGGGGATAGAAAAATAAAACCAATAATCCCCACCGCGAGCAATCCAAAAAAGATGGCGGCCCCATCTCGCTGCAGCAATGTGCCCATCGCAATGAGCAGCAAACCCACAACGCGAACGAGCGCGTCATTGCCACGCCAATCCAGCGAGTAGGTGCGCTGCTGCACATCGGCGGAGTGTGACGGCGGATCGGATTCCTTCACGGCATCGTCTATTGTCGCATGCGTCCCGTGCGCTTCCTGTGATGCCGGTGCTGGTTCGGCGTTGGACGCCCTCAGCCAGTCTTTGCGTTGGAAGTACGATGCAATGACCCCTAAAGCACCCAGCACACAGAGGGCGACACCGAACCAGGACACATTGGCAAGCCACAGCGGAGTATTTCGCACTTGCAACTCAATCGTCTCTCCCGCCGCCAATACTGGCAAGCTCAATTGCAGCGGGGACGGTGCGCCGATTCTCGCGTATGCTTCAATCGCGGAGAAGCAGGCAATGGCGACCGAGGCCATCAGTATCACCAGTCCGAGGGACCGCCAAGCGGGTTTCTTACGTGTAAGTGCGGCGCCGATGAGGGCGAGGATAACCGTGGCGACAAACGGTCCGAGTGCTCGCTTGGCGAGCCAGTTAAAACCAGTGGGACGTGGGATGGGATTGGGCGGTGTGATCGTACCATGTAGCGGAATCAAGACCCGTTTCTCGTCGCCGACGATGTTCCATTGGGTCTTCAAGACGGGGGCGTTCACGACTGGCAAAACCAGGTTCGGATGCGAACCACTGACACGTGGCTTTCCTAACCGCAAACGCACTTCGACCGGCACGTTCAGGTCGGCGTTGTCGGGCAACGGGATAAGTGTTGTGTCGTCGTTTTGGCGAGCAGTCACGGGTTGTCCATTAACGGACGCTTCCCACAACCGAACCGGCTCGGCAGGCAAGCGAATCTGCAATGCTCGCTGACCGCGAGACTTTACATAATAAAGCACGTCCGTGACCAGCTCGCCGTCCTGAGAGACACGACTGTGTGCCTCGGAGTATTCGACCACCTGCGGCACGGTCGTCCCTGGCTCAAATCGCTGGACTTGCAAATTCAACTGAAACGGCCGCTGCGTGTATTGCCACGTTCCCAACGGCGGAGCCGCACTTAACAATCGAAACTCAGCGGGTAGCTCCAACGCCTCCAGTTTCAACAGACTGTCGGATGCGTTGACTGTTGTCATTTCGACTTGCATCGGGCTGACGACCTGGACGTATCCCCGTTCACTGTTCACCTGCAGAGGTTCCACCTGGCCGGGCGAGAAGACGCCTTTTGCCGCGTCGGGCTGAACCTCGAATGTCACCAGTAGCGTGTAGGCACCCATGACAGGTTGGTGTAGCGTGGCCGTCAACGTATCGCCCTCCTGCCGCCAGTTGCGAATATCTTGACCGTCGACTGCGACGTTGCCCAATGCTTGTGGCACGCGGATTTGCCATTCGGATACTGGAGCGCCCGTGACAAAGTAGTTGATCAAAGCGCTACCGTAAATCGCCTCTTGGCTCAACGAGTAAAGATGAAAGATGTCGGCTTGTATGCTGCGGTCTAGTTGTTCAATCGCCATCGTTGCCGACCAACCCAGTTCCCGAATGCGAAACGACTGCTGCAGATTCGGCGACGGCTTCGGGAAATACGAAAGTGGCGTTTCCACCAGCAGGTTCGTCGATTCCACGCCGACACGAAAACCCGGTGCGCCGATGACGCCGATATCGCCCCGAACCGTATTCGCGTCAGGAAATTCCAGATGGGGCAGCGTCCATGTCCCGGCCGTGGTCGGTTCGTTCGTTTCTAGATGGATGGCAACCAATTGCCGTCCGGAAATCTCTTGTGCGAAGACAACCTTCAAATTGCGCTGACCCTCATTGGCGTCGGTGGCCACGATATAATCGGCAACGCCGGCGCCAGTAACCGAGACCACCGAATAGTCTGCCGGGACAACAATATTCCATTCGCGGATCGGTGCTTCCCGGATGTCAAGTTCGATATCGGCCCGGATCGAGCGATCGGCTTCTGCCAATTCGTATTGCAGCAACTGAGCGACATTTACCTCCGGTTGGATGCGATCGGCGACCACGGTGAACTCGTAGTCGGCAGATGGAAAACGATATACAAAGACTTGGCGCGCGGAACTCGCCTCGCCCGGATATTGCTCCGGTGCCAATTGGGTTAGTCCTTGCAGTGCCGTCGGTTCGAGCCGGACGGCGCCAGAATTTGTCAATCGCAAGAAGCCGCTGTGGCGAATCGAACCCGACGGCGTCAGTCGCAAACCCTCAACACGCACGGGGAACGCATCCAATGGGGTTTGACTGCGAACGATAAACTTCGTTGCCGCACTCATGGGCTGACTCAACGACACATCCAACACTCGTTCGTCTCCCTCACCAGATACTTTCCAGGACACAATGTTTTGGCCCTGTACGTCGAGGATTTCGCCTGGTCCATCAAGCTGCAAGCGAATCGTCGCGATCTCTCCCTGCAGCACGCGATACTCGATCTCATGTTGCTGCCGCAGCAATCCCGCGCCGATCGCCGCTTCCACTCGCGCGGTGGTTGTAAAGAAAAGTTTCCCCTCGCCGGTTGCTCTGGCCCCTTTCCACATCAAGCGAGCGCGACCTGATGCCGGCAAGAATCCCACCCACTCGTTGTTGTCGCGAATCGGGACGACCGAGTGCGGGTCACTTTGGAATTCCAAATCCTCCTCGAGGCCCGTCAGCGTAATCGGAACGATCGCGCTGGCGGCTATCGTAAAATCCATGCCTTGCCAATTTGCTTGAGGGCCAGTAACGCTGGCAACAAAATCCAATGTCACCGGAAACGTACCGGCGGCGGGGAAAGTCAATTCGTATACCGGTTGTTCCTGCTTCGTTTTCAATAGCAACCGGTACGCTTCACTCGAAGGCACGTCACTGACGGCCGCGTTGCCCGAGAGGATTGTGATCGTTGCACCTGGCTCCGTCACATGCGCGGTAGCGCGTAATTGGAACGCAACGGATTTGCCACTCGCGTCGACCTCGCCCAGCAGTGTTGTGTCCGACAAATCGATTGCGGCAGCGGCGACCCCATCGCGATTGAGCGACAGTAGCAGCTTGCCGCCTGTTGACGATTGAAACTTGTTCGGTTTCTCCTCGCCGCCGATCGTAGCAAAGCCCTCCGCTGCCACAACTGCACCGGACATGCCAGGCTCGTATTCAAGCATAACGATCGCACTGAAGCCGACCGCCTTTCCGACAGCCAGGTGAGGCAATTCCACTGTCGCGGGCAGATCAGCGACGTCCGCGCGGATCGTGATCGTTGCTTCCAACTCCTGAACTCGGCCTTTGGGGTGAACCTCCAAGTAGCGAGTGGCACCTTCCTGTTTTACCGCCCATGCCTGAACATGCTCACCCGCTACGTCGACGACCTGTCCTTGGCCATGAAGGCCAAAGCTCAACGTCTTGGCATCTCCTTGGACGATTTTTGCTGCCAACTGAATCGTGTGTTCGATGTGATCCGCCCGGATGTGCGCTGTTGATACCGCGGTGGCGGAGTAAAAATCCGGCGGCTTGGGCAATTCACTATGGGCCTCGATTACAATCCGCCCCGTCGCCTCACCATCAACCACCGGTGTGCGCTCCTGCCCGAATACAGCGTGGATCGCAATGCCAGCAACGATGATTGACCCCAATAGCAACGAATTCAGCGACTTGACCGTGGGTCGGATTCTCGAGGATGTGGATATCATGGGTCGTTCCTCTGTTTCGTTCTTTTACTCAGACAACTGTCACCGCGTTGGCAGGTGCGTTATCGTAAAGTGCGTTATCGTAAAGTGGGCAGAAGGTGCGTTATCGCAAAGTGGGTTACCTTCCGATGATTTGACGTGCTTGCTGAAGCATTTGTTCCAGCTGTTGGACTCGCAACGATCTCCTAAGTGGGCCAGAGACACTGGCGACGAGATCAGAAAGTGTTGCCAGATCAACGGTTTCACCGAGTGCTTCTTCATGCATTTTGGCGGCGAAAAGTGCGGCACTGGTGGCCAGGCGAATCGACGGCGGAGCGTGTTCCGGTCGAGGCGCTTGTGGCTGATAGGGGATGGGCCAGGTCTTCTCCACCATGTGACCGGTTGTCAGGTCGAGAAACCGGACCGACACCGTTCCGACATCACCGCTTCCATCGGGTTGGGCCTCGAATTGATACATGGCCACACCCGCCTCGGCCGCGGCCAATTCAGCCGCATCGACCTTGTCGTTGCGAAAATCTTCTTGCTTGAGCGTGTGTTTCTCGAATCCCAGCAGTTTGTACTTTCCGACCCGCTGCGGATTGAACTGAACCTGCACCTTGACGTTCATGGCCGACGGTCGCAGCGCCGCGGCGATCTGTCGCACGAAGCCGTCATCGACCGACTCCGCTGAATCGAGCAGATAGTACCGTCCGTCCCCCTGACGCGTGAGTGCCTCGAGCACCTCGTCGTTGAGCCCTTCGGCACTTATTCCTGCCGCGTCGAAGGAAATATGCTCTTCTCGCATGGTGACGACCATCCGCGATAGACTCTCAGGATCGGCATCGCCAAGGTTGACAGCGCCATCCGTCAACAGAATGATCCGGTTTTGAGCGTCTTCGGTTAGTTGCTCCCGCGCCTTTTGATAAGCAAGTTGCAGCGCGGCCTCAAAATTGGTGCCACCTTCACTGGGAAGCTGCTCGACGATGTTCAGCAGCTCCGCGCCCCTGTCACCCGCTACCTTGTCGGCCAACAATCGTGGTTGGCGCGCGAAACTGATCAACGTCACTTGATCATTCGCGTTGAGTTGTTGGGCCAGCATCGCAAACGCGCGTCGCACCGTCTGGCGACGATCAGCGCGTTCCATTGAACCGGAATTGTCGAGCAGAAAAGTGATCCTCAGCGGCGTGCTGCTCGATCGCCCAATCGCCGACGTGCGGACCGCAATCCGCAACATGTTCCTCTGCTGCAAAAACGGATGGATGCACTGTTCCAGCACGCAACTTACCTTCTCACTGCTCGTCGGAAGTGGATCGCCGTAATCAAAGGCGTTTACAAACTCTTCGATACGAATCTTGGCCGCGTCCGGCCACTGCCCGCCTGCAAGTGCAGCTTGTGCGAGCTTGAACGATACGTCGCTCACGTGCAATGAGAACGTCGAAAACGGCTCGGTCCCCGCAACGACCTCTGCTAATCCTTCAGGTACAGCAAGTTTCTTCTTGTCCACCGTGGGAACCAGCCCCGAAGCGATGTAGGCATCGAGCCGTTCCGCTTTCCGCGTCACGGACAACCGTGGATCCTGCCCGGACTGTTCGAGATTGGACTCAAATTGGTTCTCCGGACTGGTGCTTGGTGAATCGAATCGATCCAGTTGTTGGTGAAGGTTACTTAGTTTTTTCTCTGCCTCATCCGATGGCGACATTTGTTGTAAGCGGATTTCAGACACAGCGTCGCCATCGCTTACGTCGACACCAAGACTCGATGCGTCCGGACCATTGACAGATACCGGCCCCGTTTCAGGTTCTGGCAACCGACCCGAATCCGAGAAACTGAGTATCGGTGTATCCAACTCACTTGGTGACTGCCCGTTTTGTTGCTCTTGCTGTTGCTGCTCGCCACCTTGTTGGCCATCGAATTGCCGTTGCCGAGATTCGGTATCGGCAATCGTCGATTCACCGTAATCATCGGTCGCGTCCAGTGCGAATGTGCTCGACGATCGGCTCGCTGGGTCAGCCGGCGGGGCCACGGGGAGCGCGAAATCGCTATTACCAACGGCGCCATCACCGTTCTGGTCCGCCTCGACCGCAATCGAATCGACGCCTTCCGCGTAGACGGGCAAATCTTTCACGGCGTCAGCACCGGGTCGTCCTTCAGCTTCACCGTTACGGCTGCGATCTTCGACTGCCTCACCGGCTCCAGCGGTATCACCGAAAAAGCGGTCGCGGCCGCCAAACCCACCTCGACCGAAACTCGCCCCGCCGAATTCATCGTTACCGGCCCCACCCCCGCCGAAACCGCCGGCCCCGCCGCCGAAAAGCGCACCGGAGTCGGTCTGCGGGGCGCTCTTTTCGCCCTCCCACGCATACCCGCCTTGCCCTCGGTTCTCGCGTTCCACCGCTGGCAACATAGGGGCCTCCGTGACCTCCGGGAATGAGGAATCGTCCAGCCAAACCTCGGTTGAACGTCCCCGACCATCCGAGCTGAAAGCCCCCCCCTGCCCGGCCTTCTCTGGTGTTCGTTGTACGTCCTCCCCTCGTTCCTTGGCACGCTCCTCGAATTCGACCGAGTAACGTACCGCCCCGCCCCGACCCCGCCGCGTGTTAGTCTCCTGATCGCTGTCTTGGGTCCCATTGGTGTTTGCCGGAAAGTCCGTACCGAGAGTACTGTGAAGAGAGTCTAGCGTTGCACGATAGTCGCGCATGGAATCTCGTGAAGCGCCGTCAGTGGATTTTGAATCGTCTAGCGTTCGTACCGACCGTCCCCAGCGTTGTGCGTCTTCCGATAACGTCTGTTCCTCCGCCGCTCTGGACGAAAGCTCGACAACCTTGCCGACGGACTCCCGCCCTCGCTCAAGCCGTTCACTGTTTTCGAAAAACATCGTTTCGGATCCATCGTGGCTCGCTGAGGACCCGAGTCGATACGAATTCACCGAAGGCAACATCAATCCGGTTAAAACGACCGCGATACCGAGCACGGCGGCGGAACTTGCAAGCTTCCAGAAAAGACCGCGCGACAAAAACAGTGGTCGCGACAAGAATCTCGTTCGCAACGAGCGATCAGACGGTTTGACCGTATCGAGCGTGGCCGCCGCCTGATCCACATCGCCCGCAAACACACGAAACAACTGGTTGCGCCGGTCAACGGGCAGTTTCCACTCGGTCCACGATTTGTCACGACCGCTAATGTCGTCTTGCGAAACATCCCGCATCAGCTCGTGCAGCGATCGCAGTTCTTCATATAGTGCGGCGACATCGGAGCGTTCGGCGACCAGTCGCAAAAGTTGTTCGCGTTCAAAGTCCGAGGCCTCGCCCAACACAAGCGCGACCAGTCGAGCTTCAAGCTGCGAATCGACAGGATGATGATTGTGTTCTTCGTTCATGATTTGTCGTCGTTTCCGAGTGGGCGCAGCTTTCCAGCTAAAGACCTCAACAGGTGATGCAGCCGATAGCCGACGTTGCTGATACTTAACCCCGTTCGCTGACTGATTTCGCGATACGAAAGGTCGTCAAAATATTTCAACCTCAGCAATTGCTGGTCCTTGTCGCTGAGCTCCGCCAGCTCATTGCGCAGCGCGGCGAGCGTCTCCATGCGCTGCAACAGCCGATCCGGGGTCTCGCCATGGGGCGTAGGCTGCTCACTGGTGTCGTCCCCGCGAAGTAGCTCGCGGCGATTGTCGCGCAGATAGTTGAACGCCCGATTCCGCACCGTCCGAAATGCCCAGGATCGAGGTGATTCGACCTCCTCCCAACGGGCATGCAGTTGCAGGAATACCTCTTGTACGATCTCTTCCGCCACTGCCCGCCGCCCAACGAACGAAAACGCATAACGCAGCAGTGCCGTTTCCTCTTGTTCAAAAAGTGTCCGCAGCGCGCACCCGCTCGCACGCGAATCGTCAGACGAATTGACTTCAAACGTCGAATCCAACATGAACTCGGTATGCTGAGGCGGCCGGGCGTGCGACATACATCCTATTTGCTCTTCTGGTGTCTTGTCTTAACCAGGATGACCCGCCAGGGCTGTAATTCTTAGGGAAAATTTCATAAACTTCGTCGATTTGCCGCTACCCCCGACCATTCTGGCCCACCCGGACAGGTTCCGCTCACTGGCTATCGGGGAGCCGTTTGGGCCCAAAAAAACATACCTTCAAGACGCAGGGCAGGTGAAGATCGTTCCCCCCCGGATACTCGAATATGCCGCGTGCCGCTGATCGCCCCCGACGAATTCGTCGGCTTCCCAATTCCCGGATATGTCGATTTGCAAGTGGTGTTTTGTCAACACGACGAGGCAGCGGACACACCATTTGGGGCGTCTCAATACACGAGTAGCCACGCGCTACCGGTCGTCGTTAAAATGACTCCCTCCAACGATGATAAAGGTTTCTGCCCGTTCAACGGTCAAGGCAGTGGTCCCGCGGAGTTACCAAACACCATGAAAAACATGTTCTGGGTGCGGCAACGTGGCAAGTTGCGGTCTGTGTCCTACCTTGTGCTATGTTCGCTGGCCGCAATCGCAACACGGTCACCGGGTTCCGAACACACCATCAACGGCAAGACATTTCAGTTGCCCGATGGTCTGACGCTCGAGGTAGCCGCTCCCGCTGACCTGGTCGCTCGTCCGATCTGTTGCGATTTCGATCCGCAAGGTCGCTTGTACGTGGCCGAAGCGAGCGGGACGAATGATCCTGTGGGCAAGCAGTTGGAGGACAAACCCCATCGTATTGTTCGCCTGGTCGACAAAGATCAGGACGGCAATTTTGATCAACGGACGATCTTTGCCGACAACATGATGTTCCCGGAGGGGACTCTGTGGCATGATGGTTCGTTGTACGTGGCGGCGCCGCCGGTAATCTGGAAGCTTACCGACACCGACGACGACGGCATCGCCGATGAGCGCGAACCGTGGTTCGACGCCAAGACGCTCACGGGCTGCGCCAACGACCTGCACGGCCCCTACCTTGGACGCGATGGTTGGATCTACTGGTGCAAAGGTGCGTTTGCCGAGCAGACGTACGACCGCCAAGGCAAGACGTGGACGACGTCTGCCGCACATATCTTTCGGCGGCATCCTGCCACCGGCCAAGTCGAACCAGTGATGACCGGTGGCATGGACAATCCGGTGGAGGTTGTATTCCTGCCGTCGGGCGAACGCCTATTTACAACCACGTTCTTACAACATCCTGGCGGAGGACGTCGCGACGGTATCATCCACGCCATCTACGGCGGTGTCTACGGCAAAGATCATGGAGTACTCGACGGCCATCCACGTACGGGTGACTTGATGCCGGTACTCGTCCACCTTGGACCCGCTGCCCCGTGCGGACTTCTGCAACTTGAGTCCCCTCAATTAGGGCAAGATTATGATGGCGACCTGCTCTGCTGCTCGTTCAACATGCATAAACTGACACGTCACAAGTTGCAGCGTGATGGTGCCACGTATCAGTCGCATGACGAAGATTTTTTGGTGTCAAAGGACTTGGACTTTCACCCGACTGACGTTATCGAAGACGCCGATGGCAGCCTGCTCGTGATTGATACCGGTGGTTGGTATAAACTGTGTTGTCCATCCTCGCAGCTTTGGAAACCCGATGTTCTAGGTTGCATCTATCGCATCCGTGCAACGGATCACGCTGCCTTGTCCGATCCCCGTGGCGGAAAGCTTAGCTCCGTGCCGGCAAACGCAGCGGAGTTGGCCCAGCGTCTGGCTGACCAACGCCCCGCGGTACGAGCTAACACGATCGCCGCGATTGCACATGTTGGACAGCATACGAATGCGGTTCATTGGTTGGGGAAGATCTTACGCAGCGACCAACGCCCCAACGTACGTCTCCAGGCAACGTGGTCGCTGGCACGCATTGGCACTCGCGAGGCACTGTCGGCACTCCACCCTGCCCTACATGATCAGGAGGTCGACGTCCGTCAGGCCGCGATCCATGCCGTGGGTTTGCACCGCGATGCTGGTGCTTTGGCCGAATTGCACCATTGCTTG
>JAGQPD010000266.1 GCA_020426865.1 Planctomycetales bacterium | reverse complement strand
AAGAGCACTGACGACCGACGCCAAAATGGCCATCGGATGTGCATCGCGCGGGAACCCGTTGTAAAAGTTGCGGATGTCCTCGTGCAACATCGTGTGCGTGCGTATCGAATAGGTGAATTCGTCGAGCTCCTTTGCCGTCGGAAGCTCGCCGTTGATGAGCAGATAACAGATCTCGAGAAACCCACACTTATCGGCAAGGTCTTCAATTGGATAGCCGCGATATCGAAGGATCCCCTGGTTGCCGTCTCAATAGGTAATGGCACTTTCCGTATGGCCGGTGTTGACGTATCCATGGTCTAAAGTGATCAGTCCCGTGTCACTGAGCAGTCGACCAATATCCAAGCCGTGTTCGTTCTCGGTCCCTACCAGCACAGGAAAATCGATCTGCTTGTCGTCATACGTCAGACGTGCGGAAGTTTCCTTCTGCGGGGGCTTGGCCTTGGGCGTATGTGTCATGAAACCTCCCATCTATACTTGTCGACTACCACCTACAATTTGCTCTGTAATGTAACCGAATTACGCGCGATCATCAATGAGACTAGGTCGAACCATTCGTTACGAACCAAAGCGTCCACGCCATTTGCGGTTCGCGCCAATTCGATGGCGACATCGCCTGGCCGCTATCACGTGTGTCTCATCGATCGATGAGGAAGTTGCCAGTCCAGCGGCAGAGAAACGGATGCGAGACGCTCATTTGCACAGGAGGGCTTTCAGCTGTGGGATGAATTGCCGCATTGCTCGTGCTCGATGGCTCAGCACGCTCTTGACCGCCTCTCCCAATTCGCCAAACGTGCGATGGTACTCGGGGATCTCAAACAAGGGATCGTAGCCAAAGCCCCCAACGCCGGAGCCTTCACGCCGGATCCAGCCCTCGCAGTAGGCCTCGCAACGTACTCGCACGTGCCCCGCCGGGTCGGACAATGCCATGTGACAAACGTAGTGCGCTCCCCTTCGCTCATCCGGCACACCCCCCAACCGCTCAAGTAGCAGCCGGTTGTTGTCTTCGTCCGTGGCGTTCTCGCCAGCAAACCGAGCGGAATAGATTCCCGGTTCCCCCTTCAATGCGTCGACGCATAAACCACTGTCTTCGCCCAACACCCATTGGCCCAAGTGCCGAGCCTGTCGTACGGCCTTGGCCTCGGCATTGGCAGCGAAGGAATCACCATCCTCCTCGATTTCAACGGCGTCCGCGTATGCATCAAGCGTGACGACGCGGATGCCCAACGGCTGGAAAAGGGTCTCCAATTCCCGTCGCTTTTTTTTGTTACGAGTCCCGAGGACGATTTGTTCGAGTAGGATTTGTTCCATCATTGGCTATTCCATCATTGGCACTGGTCTTCACTTCCACTGCGGCATACTGTTCCAACTGCTTTTGTGCATCACCCGGACCCGCTGCGCTGGACTTCCAATTCGCGAGCCAGTGAGAAGATTTCGTCGGCGTCCAACACCAAGTCGTTCCGCGAAAACAATCGTCGAATCGCTTCGGTATGCACTCGCATTTTTGTTCCGCCGACCCCGACCGCCCCATACGCGACCAGATGTTGACGCTCTGCTCCCTTGTCGAGGTAGTCGACTCCCTCGATTCCAAGCGGTGGCACGGCATTCAAGTCGATTGCTACTCGCAGCGATTCGGCGGCGTTCCAGACTGTTTGTGGCAACAGACAGACCCCGGCCGCCCCCGCAGCAAATACCAATTCGCTGCCGGAAACCGCTTCGGCCGTCGAATGAGCGTCGGACGCCTCGACCGGAATCAAGCGATGTGACTCAGTCGTGTCGTTCTGGTTCTGGGGCTGCAACGTTTCGGCAATCGCACGGCACACCGTTGAGGCACGTTCCAACGATCGCGATGCCACTTTGGCCGTGCCCCCCGCCGCGACAATCATTCGGGCAATCCGTTGACCTACGGGCCCCGTCCCGGCCAGCACCGTAGATGTACTTCCGGCTAGATTCACATGTCGCGCAGCCGCGACAACGGCCGCCGCCGCTGTTGTATTTGAACCGTTGGCATCGAACATCATCGACACACGCAGCGGGCCAAAGAACGCCTTCTTAATCCGACCGAATATTTCTTCGCCCGCCACAACGCTCGAACCGCCAACGAACACCGCCGAATGCTGCAAATCGGCCGGGCCCCTAGTAAATATCAAGCCATGCACCAGCCCCATGACCTCGTCCGGACGAACGTTGCTATGCTGCAACAGTTGCTCCACGCCAGCATCGATCGCCACCACCGCGTCAAATGAACTGGCCTGCGTGTCACTGTCCAACTGCAACAGGATTCTGGTTTTAGGTTGAGCCACAATTCTGTTCCTTTTGCCAAAAAAACGCCCACCCACCGGGCGCCAAAGCCGGCAGGTGGGCGTTACCACGTGCGTCGAACCGTTTCGTTCTCCAGCCCTCTAAAAATAAGTGCCCCTGAAATTGAAAGCCCTTACAAACGAACAGCCTTTATGAACGAGAAACCTTTATGAACTAGAAACCTTTGAATGGATGGTCGGCTTGGTCCTTTCCAGCTAACATTTCTTTCGCCGAGGGCTTGCCGGCCATTGCGTTGGCGATCGCCTCTTTCGTGGCCTGGTAATTGAAGTCGTAGATCTTCTTATTGTCGTCAGCCGCCGGATGGATGAACACGCCGCAGACAATCACCAGATCCTCACATTGACTTTCGGCGATGATCCCCTCGCCCACAGCGTCCGCTACGGCTTTGGCAACCGCAGCCTGAGCCGGACCGAACATCTGTACCGCTTGCTTCATCCCCTTAATCGTAACCTTCGTGATCATCACGGTCGACGGTTTTACCGCTAGATTAGGAGTCAACACGGCCAGTAAATTGGTGTGGCCGTCGCTTTGGCGAGCCAAGGCATTGGCGAATGCGACGCCCACCGGCCCGTCCTTGCTGCCAATCAACAGGTCAATGTGAGCGATTTCGTTGCCGTCACCAGCGAGCGCTTCGCCAATAAACATGCTCATGTTTCAATCCCCTTTTGCGAAAATAATGTAGTGGTCGATTGTGCTGTCGAAATTACACAAACCGATCAGCGTAGCAAACCGTCCGGGCTTTTCAATGCCCCCTGCGGTCTTCTCGCCCCGCCAGCAGCCAGACTCGCCAGCTTCCCACTGGTACATTCTGCGTGGCTGGAAGATTCTAATCGGTCGCGACCACCGTCATCTCGCAGGATTGGCATCTCGCAGGGTTGGCATCTCGCAGGATTGGCATCTCGCAAGATTGGTGTCCATGGGGGACGGTCTTCCTTCCCGTTTCCCCCCCTCGATCCGTCGCATTCTTCCCGTTCCATCCGCTCCATGAACCGACCCAATAACCCACCATCGTTCCCGCGTCACCTGCTGATCGTCGGCGCCTCGGCCCGTGCCGCGGCACAATCGGCTCATCGCGCCGGCCTGTCCGTTACTGCTGTCGATCTATTCGCCGACAGTGATCTCGCCGCCATTGCTCGCACCTGCCAGCTCGCCGCGCACGACTACCCTCACGCCGCCCTCCCTATCGCTCGGAAACTTAAGGAGTGTATGTGTATGTACACTGGCGGTTTGGAGAATTATCCGTTGGTTGTTGGGGAGATTGGGCGGGCGGCGCGGTTGTTGGGGAACGATCAAGGGGCATTGACCGCGGTGCGTGATCCGGTTCGACTGGCAACCGTCTTGCAGGCGGCCCATTGGAACACGCTGCAGGTCTATGAACGAATTGTCGATCTGCCGAGCGAAGGAGAGTGGATCTGCAAGCCTCGTCGGTCGTGTGGGGGGAACCGCGTTCGAAGATTGTCGGCGGCGAGGCACGAGGCGGACGATGTGGTTGAAGAAGGTTGCTATTTTCAACAGTGGATGCCGGGGCGTTCATACGCGGCCAGCTACTTGGCCACGTCCGACGGCTGTTACCTGCTCGGTGTGACTCGGCAGTGGCATAGGCGAGATCTCTTCGATCGGCGAGCAGCGGATCGCTTTGGCGATGAGGCATGGCAGTATCTTGGTTCGTGCGGACCGTTGTCGATGGACGCTGCGACATGCCAGCAGTGGTGGCAATTAGGGACAATCATCGCAGATGGATTTGACTTGCAAGGACTATTCGGGATTGACGCGATCGTTTCCGAGCCTGGTGTGCTCGAGCATCAGGAGGACCGCGAATCACACCTGGGACCGGGCATCGAACCGGAAGGGGGACAGCCGCGTATGGGGGAGCAACGGATATGGCTGGTCGAGGTGAATCCGCGATACACGGCATCGATGGAGTTGTGGGAGCGAACGACCGGAGTGTCGTGTGTGCGAAATCATGTCAACGCGTGTCTCGGTTTCACGCTAGATGACCAGTTGCAGCGGGGGCCGATTCCCGCTGATCATCAACTGCAAATTTGGGGAAAGGTGATTTTTTTCGCACCGAGTGCTGGCGTTGTTTCAGCGCGGTTTCTTGAGGAGGTGCTGTCACGCGGGGGAGTTGTTACGGGGGGTGACGGCGGAGCGTGGCCAATGGTTTGCGACATCCCAAGCGTGGGCACGGAGGTTCGCTCTGGATGGCCTGTATGTACGTTGTTTGCCGCCGGAACCACTCCCGA
>JAGQPD010000265.1 GCA_020426865.1 Planctomycetales bacterium | reverse complement strand
CAGCCGTGGAACTTTGGCAGAACGACGGGGTTCATGCGGCCGTGAGATGACTTGCAAGCAAAACCAACTCGCTATTTTACGGTTCGGCTGCAACCCTTGGGGACTTGCCGGCCCCGATTGACCATTACGGCAGCGGATCGATGCGATCCAGTGGCTGCATGTTTCGCGCCTGCTGCCATGCTTGGCGCAGCTCAGCTTGGTGCTGGGCAGCCCATTCCATCACAAGGCCGGTCGCACGGGGCGCAATCCGGCCGCCGATCACTCCGAGAGTGTTCACGTCAACGACCATCTGATCGTTTCCGTATTCCGCATGAAAGTGCGGCGGATTGTGGTCGTTGTAGTACATCTTGATGACGATGCCGTAGAACCGGCTAAGTTCAGGCATCGGCTGGCACTCTTAGATTTGGGAACAAATCTTCGGGCGACTTGTCGGTTATCTGCAAGTACATTGCGTCTCCACAGAGTTCGATAGTGTCGGTCCACCGAACTTCTCCGTGCTCTCCAATCGTCACGGATTCGAATACGGATGGGTCATTCCATGCTTCAAAGACCCCCTTGCCGACCAAGTGGGAAAGATCAGCCTTGCCCTTCACGCCATCATCATATTCGAGTTGGAGTCTGTATCCAGGATGTGTGGTCACATTGATAAGCTTCGCCATCAGGCATACCTCCAAGATCGCGAATTGGAATTGGTTTTCAAGGCAAGTAACGACCAGCGTACCCGGGCGGCGACGATTCATTTTTCATTGCTAATCCGCCTGGCCTCGCCGCTCCCCGTGCAGCGGATCGTTCTCGCTCTTCGTGACGCACGCGAAGTGCCCTCCGTTCAGATAAGACGCTCTCGCGTCACAGCCGGCGAGCGGGCCAAGGAACTCACAATGGTAATCTCTTTTTGCCATTCGCGTCAATATTCACAATCTCGCGGCACTTGTTATCGCCGCAGTAACGTATGTGTGTCACTGTCCAGCGCCGGTTTCGTACTCGTACTCAGCATCGCGGTACTCGTAGCGTTCCGGTGTGGCTGTTCGTGATATGCACATGGAGCGCAGCCCGTTCGACTGTTGAATTAAGAAGTAGCAACGGATGGTAGGGAGAGTTCCCGAAGGCGTCGAGCCCTTCTCTTGTCCCGCTTTGGCCGGTTGTTCGAAACCCAACGGGAGCTACATGCGTTCGCCGAACAGTTCCATAATCGCCGTGTCCGTCGTCCGCTCTTCCTCCACCGCGCGACTGCTCCGCACCGATCGCGCGACACGATCCCCCCGCCAACCGCCAACCCCGTTCGCCTCGCCCACCACCGCGCTGGCCGTCCTCACCATGGACACGCCCTTTGGAATAGTGTGCATGTGTATAGTAGTTTCGGTTGAGCCCCGTGTGGTCGGTGGCGTCACTGGAGCGGTTGGGGCACTGGAGGTCGCGGTGGACAGATCCGCATCGGCTACCAGGCTGGTCGCCTCGATCGAAACGGCCAGGGGCGCCATGACGTTGGTCGTGGGGGACGATGTCGCGCGAGCCGCCGCCTGACGGTCCAGCTCGTTGATGATCAGCAGCACGTCCAGTGGTGTCACTCGCATGTCACCATTGGCGTCAATGTAACGCGGAGGCTTCGATGTTAAACTCACCGGTTGGATCCCGGTGCTACTGCCAGTACTCGATGCCGTGGCGTCCAGAACGCGGCTGCCGTGCTCGTCCATGTCATTGATGACCAGCATGGCATCCAGTGGCGTGACCAGGTTGTCGCCGTTCACGTCCAATGGGTTGCTGGGATTGGTGAAGGAAACGGCTGCGACACTCGGGGCCACAATCGGAATGCTGAGCGTCCCGTAATGGATCTGTTCATCCGGCAGATTATTCTCCGCGCCGAACGTGAGCGTCGCCTCGAGCGCACCGTTTTCCGATTGGCCGGGGGTGAACGTTACGGTGCCGGGAGTGGCACCGGCCGTAAAGGTGGTCGTGTAGAGCGGGAACGGGCCGGCGGTGCGGTCGCTGCTGAAGTGCAACGCACCGGCGGTGAATGAATTGCCGTCGGTCGCGATCCGTTCGACGACCACGGCCGCCGAGGGTAGCGTTACGTCGACGGCTGTGACCGTTGCTTGTCCGCTGTTGAACGCCACTCGTTGATACGCCGAAGCGACGCCGGTGATCACCGAACTGGTATCGGTCACCGACGCGCGAATTTGGAACGTGCCCCCCGTTGTAACCTGAGTAATCACGTTGCCGTTGGTGTCGGTCAACTCGTACGTGAACGTAATCACGTCGACACCTTGTACCGTGACGGTGACGGTGCCCGTGTCGGTCCCCGTGCCATCGGTGACGGTGTAGCTGAACGTATCGGTCAGTTCTTCACCCGGACGCAGGGAATACAACTCCGCAACGGCAGTGGAATCGTAAGTGATATCGGTGCCGTCGATCGCAACTGCCGCTCCCCGCTGGCTGGTGTTCTCGACCGCTGAAATGGTGAGCGTGTCGCCCGCATCAGCGTCAGTATCGTTATCGAGCAGGTCGGCGAAGGGGATCGTGAGGATCTCATCGTCGAAGCTGGAGACGTTGTCGTCGACTGCCACTGGGTCGTGACTGCCGCCGACCACCGTCAACGTGAAGTCGTCGTTGATGCTAAGGAACGCATCGCTGGCCGTAACACGTATTGACAGGACACCGACATCGCTCGCGCCCGGGGTGCCCGTGAAGATCGCGTTGGACGTGTTGAAATTCAACCAGGCTGGAAGCGCCCCCCCACCGACCAAAGTGGCGGCAAATGTCAGGACATCGGTTGGGTTGGGGTCCTGGAAGAAAATCCCCGTGTTGGTTGAGAAGAATTCACCTTCGGTCGCCGTGGCATCCGGGATCAAACCGATCAGTTGCGGCGCGTCGTTGGTGTTGTTGACGGTTAATGTGAACGTGTCTTCCGCGGTCAAACTGCCAGGGTCCGTTGCGGTGACCGTAATGTCAATGGCACCTTCGTCGCCATCGCGCGGAGTGCCCGAAAAGACACCGGTCGTACCGTTGAAATTCAACCATGTCGGCAAGGCCCCACCGCCAGCCAGTGCGGCTGTGTACGTCAGCGTATCGCCAGGATCGGAATCGGAGAAGAACGATGTGATATCGTATGTGAACAGACTGTTTTCGTTGGCGTCCTTGTCGTCGATTGCTGTGACCTCGGGGGCATGATTGCCGTTTGTCACCGTAACGGTAACTGTTGCCATGTCGACCATCTGCGGCGTGCCATTGTCGGTGACTTGGACGGTTAAATTGAATACGGCATCCAGAATCAGCTGATTGGCATCGTTGACAGTCAGTTGTCCGTTGGTGGAATTGATCGCAAACGCATCGCTGGCATTTCCGGCAGTAATCTGATACGTCAACGTATCGCCCACGTCGGGATCGGTTGCCAGGACATTGCCGACGACTGTGCCGTTGGCGGCATCGTCGGCAACTTGGAACGACTGGTCATTGATTTCTGGCGGGTCGTTGACATTGCCCACCGTCAGGTCGAAATCTTCGGTCGCGAGCGCATTCGCATTATCGGTACCCGTCACTCGAATCGTGACCGTGCCCACGTCATCGTTGCCGGGTGTACCGGAGAAAGTGCGCGTACCGGCGTTGAAGTTCAGCCACCCTGGTAGCGGATCGCCGTTACTCAAGGCCGCCGAGTACGTGATCGTATCACCAACGTCGATGTCGGCGAATGTTCCTGTAACATTCAGCGTGAACGGATCATCTTGTAGAACGTTTTGGTCGGCAATCGGATTGGCGACCGTCGGCGCATCGTTCACGTTGACCACGGTCAAAGTAAAATCGTCGCTGGCCGATGCCGCAAGAATATCTTGGGCGGTTGCGTGGATATCGATCGCCCCGACATCGCCGTTGTCAGGCGTGCCGCTGAGAACGCCGGTGGTGGGATTGAGCGTCAACCACGCCGGTAAGGCGCCGCCGCCCACGAGCGTTGCGCCGAACGTGAGTACATCGCCCGGATCGGGATCGCTAAAGAAGTTGGCCAGATTCAGCGTAAACGGTGAATCCTCGTTTGCCGACTGGGCTCCGATGTCCGTGGCCACCGGTGGTTCGGGGACATTGTTCACGGTAATGGCAAAGCTATTGCTGGATGCCAGGGCATTGGCGGCGTCGCGAGCCCGCACAATGACGTTGATCGTGCCGATGTCCGGATCATCGGGGGTCCCCGACAGCACGCCCGTCGTGGGATTGATGGAAAGCCACGCCGGAAGTGCTCCGCCGGCGGCCAAGGTCGCCGAAAAAGTCAGCGAATCACCTGGATCGATGTCGGAGAAGAACGAGCTGACGTTCAGCGAAAACGGTGACTCTTCGTCGATCGTTTGATCGGCAATGGTGCCGGTGAATGTCGGAGCATCATTGGCATTGTTGACGGTCAGCACGAAGCTGTCGTCGACATGTAGCGGATCGGGCGTGGTTGTGTCGCTGGCTCGCACAGCGATTGTGAGTGTACCCACGTCATCATTGCCGGGCGTACCGCTGAATTGGCCAGTCGTCGGATTAAGCGATAGCCACGATGGCAAGGCCCCACCACCTTGCAGCGTGGCGGTAAAGGTCAACGAGTCGCCGACATCGGGATCGTTGAAGTTGTTGGCAACGTTCAACGAGAACGGAGTATCTTCGGTCGCATTCGAATCGGGTATTTCTGTGACGACGAAGGGGGGATCGGGTGTGTTGCCGACGTTCAAGAAGAATGTATCTTCCGCCGTCAGGTTATCGCGATCGGTTGCGACAACCTTCAATTCCAAGGTGCCCACGTCTTCATTGGCTGGCGTGCCGGACAGGACATTCGTCGTTGCGTTGAACGTCAGCCAGGCAGGGATGGCACTGCCATTGACTTGCGTCACGCTGAGCGTCAAAACGTCGCCAGGATCCACGTCGCTAAACGTGTTACTGAGGTTCAACTGGAACGGAAATCCTTGATCGGCCGATTGATTAGGGACATCGTTGGCAACGACCGGAGCGTCGGGCGTGTTTTCGATGGTCAGGACAAACAGGTCGCCGCCTGTGGCATTGCTTTGATCGGTGGCGGTGACGACGATCATCAGTTCGCCCACGTCATTGTTGGCGGGGGTGCCGGTGAACGTGCGGGTTGTCGGATTGAATGTCAGCCACGCGGGCAAGGGCTGGCCATCGATGGGTTGACCGTCCGCGGTGATCCCGGTGGCCCAAGCAGCCGCGAGCGTAATGCTATCGCCGGCATCGACATCGGCCGCGGTCACGGTCAGTGAGAACGGTTGATCTTCCGTGGCGGTCGAGTCGGCGATCGGTCCCACGACCGGCGCATCATTGACGTTGGCAACCGTGATGGTGAAGGTATCCGTGGCCGTGGCACCTTGCGAATCGGTCGCTGTCGCATTGACGGTGACGGAACCGACGTTTTCGTTGGTAGGAGTGCCGCTAATCGCGCCGGTGGAGGAATTGACAGACAGCCACGTGGCACCGCCGAATGTGGCGGCATACGTGATCACATCCCCCACATCGTTATTCGCAAAGAATGCCGGCAGACTCAGCGAAAATGCGGTGTCTTCGGTCGCGTTTTGATCCGGTATCGCGGACAACACAGGAGCGGTATTGTTGCGGATGAAGGTAAACGACAGGACGGCCGGATTGGCAGTGGCATTACCGAATTCGTCTGTGGCGTTCAAACGCAAGGTGTGCGGGCCATCGCTGAGCGTACCGCCGTTGATCGTCTCGAGCGTGGCCAGGTTCAATGTCAACGTGTCGCCGCTGAGGATGCTGGAAAGGGATCCGGCGAGCTCCACCGCGGCCTTGTTGTCGAGCGAACCGGTGAGCGACGTGATGTTGCTTTCGTCTGTTAAGGTACCGGTGACGGTCACATCGGTCGTAATCCGATCAATGGCACTGGTGCCCGTATCATTGGCCAGTCGCACGTCGCTGAAGACCGGTGCCCCTTGATCGCCGAACAGGTCGACCTCGACCGTGCCCAAACCCGAGTTGGCTTCGACGGCCATCAGGTCGGTGTAGGAAATCGTACCGTCGCCGTCGGCGTCCAAACCGGCATCGTACAGGTCTTGTGACATGTCAATGCCCTGGCTCATATAGAACTGAGTTGTCACGAAGTTGCCCGTGCCGTTGGCTTGAATGACGGCGGCACTGGCCAACAGCTTTTCGAAATTGGAGATCTCGCCATCGGCGTCCGTATCGCCCGGCAACGTGACCGCGACGCCAAAGTCGCCGCTGGTGGAACCATCGCCGCGGACCTTAAGCGTATATTCGCCAGCTGGCAATTCCACGACCGCCATCGCTTCGGTCGCGCCGTTGTGGGTGTTGGCAGCGACGACTTGCGATCCATCAGCGCGATGGATCGTTGGGACCGCTGGGTTAAAGGCACTGCCCGTCGCGCGATCGACCGTAATTGTCAGCATCGCCGTGGCACCCGCATCGGCATCGGGAAGCGCGACCTGCATGATCAGGTCACGAGGCGTGCCGGGAGTGGTGAAGGTGCTATCGAGCGTTGCCAGGACGTTGGCCGCCAATAGATGACGGGACTCCAGCGTTTCGTGGGCGCTAAGGCCTCGTCGTCGATTCGCAGTCGCTGATAGCGTGCGACGATGGGCGGCGCGGCGGCGAAAGAATGCTCGCTGTTTTTTGCTGCTCATAGATAGATCGTTCCACGAGATTGCCATGACATCGGTGATAAGTACGGCGTCGGTACGGAGTATGGCCCCTTCGTTCGACACCCTCATTGCCTCAGTAATTTCGGCAACTCGGGCGGCATTTATTGCCTGTAAGTCGGCGTAACACCATTAAATTCATAAAAATCCTTATATCCGGGAGAATCGCTACAGATTCCCTTAATCCGCAGAGTCTCGCTAACCGAAAAATTGAGAGCGAGTGCTGTCAGATAGAGGGCATGTAGGTCATCTACCCGTGCAGGCTCGACCGGTTTGGACTGCCTTTCGGGGGGAGGGAATACTCCACTGTAATTGTGGGGAGTCTCGAAGGGTAGCGGCAAACTTGGAGACGGAAGCAAGGAGATTCAGGATGCCAGCATGGCAACGGATTGCTTACGCGAGGTGGATGCTGTTGTTCGCGGCCAGTGGACTGGTCGTGCCGGCAGAGGCCGAGGACGTATTGATCTCGGACCAGAACTACGCTCAAGCGACGGTCGGCGACGAACGCGGCGGGTTTATTAGCATTGGCGATACCGGACCGGCTGGGCCGGGAGGGCTGATCCAGGTATCGGCCCCACACCGCAGTGCGCAGATGATCCAAAATCAGACCCAAAGTGCGATGGGCATGCATTTACCCGCGCCGCCGCCAACGTGGTCGCAGCCGGTTCCGGCATTGACGCCGTACCATACCGGTGTGGCTCCCGTAGCGGCACAAACGTCGCTCGGCCCGGTCCAGCCCCCACAAGGGGCTGCGGTCACCGCGCCGACGCCCGCCACTAATCGGGTGATGACGCAGCCCAATCCGCTGGGCGCCACCGGCGTGTCGATCCTGCGGCAAGGCGTTCCATTGCAATCGAATTTGCAGCCGACTCCCACAGCTACTCCAACAATACCGGCAGCTCCTGTTGTCGACTCGTATACGTCACCGGCATACAACGTAGGGGATGGGGGCGGTTTTGACTTTGGCGACGGCAGTAGTTTTGCCGTCTCGTCCGATTACGGTTGCTGCGATGCCTGTGGCAGTTGCGAACCGAACTGGGCATGTGCTACCTGTCGATCGGTTGGCGGTTGGGAATTTAGCGGCTGGCTCGATCAAGGATATACGAGCAATTCTCGCGACCCCGCCAATGGTTTTAACCTGCCCGTTACGTTTAACGACCGTGCCGACAGTTACCAAATGAACCAGCTATATCTGTCGCTTGCCCGAGTGGTCAACGACGGGGGCTGCAACTGGGACTTGGGAGGTCGCGTCGACGTGCTGTTTGGTACGGACTATTTCTTTACGACGGCCGTTGGATTGGAAACGCACGACGATGGTTCGCAACGGTGGAACAGTGAAGATGGTCCTCGCAACGGTGGCACAGCAGCGATGTATGGGCTGGCGATGCCGCAGTTATACGGCGAGCTCCACATCCCGTGGGCCAACGGGATTAACCTCAAGGTCGGTCACTTCTATACAATCCTGGGGTACGAGAGCGTTCCGGCTCGCGACAATTTCTTCTATTCGCATTCGTACACGATGCAATACGGCGAGCCATTCACGCATACGGGCTTCCTGTTTGATACCAAGGTTCGTGACGGATTCAATATTCTCGGCGGGATGACACGTGGATGGGACAACTGGAGTGACCCCAACGATTCGGTGGGCTACCTGGCCGGATTCAATTGGGATAGCCCGACGGGTGACACAAGTTTTGGATTTGCCGTTACCAGCAGTCGTGAAGACGCGGCAGCTCAACAAAATCGCACCGTCTATAGCACGGTGCTCACCCATCGCCTGTCGCCCTGTTTGACGTACATCGCTCAACATGATTTCGGCATGGAAGCCAACGCCGAGATTAATGGTCAGGGACAGCCCGATAGCGCCAAGTGGTACGGGTTGAACCAATATCTACTGTGGGACGTCAACGAGAAACGCTCGCTGGGCCTCCGCGTCGAATGGTTCCGCGACCAAGACAATGCTCGGGTGCTGGGAATTCCCTTCGAACAATTCGTGCGTGGCGGCAACTACGTCGAGGTCACACTCGGCACCAACTACCGTCCCGTCAGCTTCTTGAATTGGCGTAGCGAATTGCGTTGGGACTGGTCCGACGTGGTCCCCGACGGATTGGGACAAAACGGTATGTTTAACGATTTCCAACGTCGCAATCAGATGCTTGCGGCCACGGATGTGATCATCATCTTCTAAGCTAACCATCAATGTCGGCAGACTTTGCCAAGGGAGAAATTACGATGAGGACGACCCGAGCCAACTCAGCTCTATTGCTGCTTGTCGTGGGCATCGTGGCGCTACAGGCGGCGCCGTGCTTTGCCTTCGGCGGGCCCGAATACGGCGGATACCATCCGTATGCCGCACCCTATCCAGGGATGGGTAACCCCGGCATGATGGGGGGAGGGGGCGGTTGCATGGACGGCTGTGGCTACTCCGGCGATTTCGCCGACGCCATGTCGTGCGGACAATGGGGCGGATGCTCGGGGTCGTATGTGAACCTCGGTGATACCTGCACCGGGCCCGATTGGTACGACTTCATGGTCGAAGGGGTCGGGTTCTTCCGCGACATGGGAGCCCAAGGCGTTCGCGATATCTCCTCGCAAGGTATCCGCGGGGCCGGTCCCCCCAATACCGTCCTCGGAAGAGACAGTTTTGATACCGACTGGGCCGCCAACGCGCGCTTCTCGCTCCGCTATCAAACCAGTGCCGTGCACGATTTCGAAGCGACCTATCTGGCAAACATGCGGTTCGTCGATCGAGCGACATTTACCAGCGCCAACAATGATATCTATTCGGTCTTCAGCGATTTCGGCAACGACCCTGCCGGCGGCTACGAAGAAACCGGACAGGCCTTCCGCCACACAATCGCCTACGAGTCGCAATTGGAAGGTGTGGAATTAAACTCGCGACGCTCGTGGACGATGGCCGGCTGGCAAGTCCACGGGTCGTGGTTGATCGGTCTGCGTTACTTGCACCTGGATGAAAGTTTTCAGTACCTGACCGAAGTGCAACCACACTTCGATCCCATCAATCAGGTCGCCCGCGATGCCGCTTCCATGGACTACCTCGTCACGACAAACAACGATCTGCTCGGGCCGCAATTCGGTGGCGAGTTTACCCGTAGCTTCTTCCCCGGCTTGATTGGCGGGATGCAATTCAAGACCGGTATTTATGGAAACTCCGCCAGCCAACGGACCCGGATCGTCGCCGATACGCTCGTCCCGTCCGTCGTGGAGTCGTTTAAAGACGAGGACGTGGCATTTATCGGGGAGTTCCGTACGTACATGATTTATCAATTCCACCCGCTATGGAAAATCCGTGCCGGGTACGAATTGCTCTGGTTGTCCGGCGTTGCCCTGGCAAATGAGAACTTTAATACGCAATCGCCATTTGAAGGCGTATCGCGAGATCTCTTCCTTAACGCCAGCGGGGATGTGCTGTATCAAGGCGTCTCGGCGGGCCTGGAGTTCGGTTGGTAATCGTCGGACCCGCGATCGCACGCAAGGTCCGGCGCCAGACCGGCCCAGTCGTTACATCTTCACGGCCGCGGGTTGCTAGCAGGCAGTCGCGGCTGTTTTTGTATCACCGACTTGGTCGATACAACGTGACAGTCGGCAGTGTCGGGCTGTGTGGTGTCGGGCCGTGTGGTGACGTGCTGTGTGGCACGTTCGGAGTGTAAGTGACTTTTGTGAATTAACTTTTGGAAAAACCTTGACTATGAGGCAGGGGTTGGTTGTCGTGGGGGTTATCGCACGCAGCAAGTACTTTTATTTCAGTGATTTAGGTGTGGCACTTTTGACAAGCATGGGGGTGCCGACTAGTATCGAGTGGTTGGAATAGGATCCCTAACGCGTGACGAGCGCGGGGTCGCTGCGGGCGGCGTAATCATCCAGACGGAACGAGTTCCTGAGAAGAAAGCGGCAAATAATCTTTGACTTCTAGCAGTGATGACTGCGAGGGCTGGGGCCGCGGAGATAGTTAGGGCAAAATAGGACGATTTTGTCGCGAGATGCAATAGCTGGGGCGGGAGAACCCGAACTAACTTGGAGCGCAGAGCGCCGGTATCGTAGCCCGGAATCTATTTGGAGAACACGCCGTGAAGTTTGGTTTTTCACGAGGTCGACGGAGATCGCGTCGGCGTTCAGGACAGGGTACGTCGCGAGTCAGGTTAGGTCGCGGGGGCATGGCCGGGGGTGGGCGTGCGTTTGGCATAGAACCGTTGGAGGATCGGCGCGTGCTTGCGTCGTGGGTGCCGGCGGGGCCATCGCCGATATTCAACGGCCTGACGGAGAAGATCCAGCCGAACAACGCGGTCAACGGCGCGATGCACACGGTGGTTGCCCATCCCACGGACGCGGACATCATTTACGTCGGGGCGGTCAATGGTGGTGTGTGGAAGACCGAGGATGCGACGTCGCTCAATCCGCACTGGGAGCCGTTGACGGACGACATGCCGTCCAATTCGATCGGTGCCTTGGGGATGGATCCCAACGATCCGGACCGACTTGTCGCGGCACTGGGTCGTTACAGTGCGTTTGGCGGTCGCGGTGGCGACATGCTGGGGATGATGATCACCGAAGACGGTGGCGATACCTGGACGATGCTGGACGATCCGCTATTGCGGGGCCAGACGTTTTCTGCGGTCGTGGTGGACGGGCCGTACATTATGGCAACGGCCAACACGGGGAACGTGGTGACCCAGAGTTTTAGTGGGCTGCCGCTGAGTTCGCGGGGCGGTTTGTTTCGCAGTACAGACGGTGGTGCGACGTGGTCGTCCTTGGATTTAGCTCCACGTGATCCGCTCAAGCCGAACGAGCGGGTGGCATTTGATGCCCATGATATTGTGGCGGATCCGAGCAAGGCGGGCCGTTTCTACGCGGCGCTCGCGGACATCGGCATTTATGTGAGCAACGACTATGGTGCGACATGGAGGAACATCTCCGGTCCTAGTGGCGAGGTGCATCGCGCGATTACCAAGTTCGGTTTCACCAACGCCGAGGCGCGGGGGTTGAACAACAACACCGAGTTGGCGGTTGCCAGCAATGGCCGGTTGTATGCCGGAATTTTGGAGATTGGCCAATTGGAAATGGTCGCGTATGCGGACATTCGCCATGGTCGGTACGAGTGGACGGTGATGGATTTGCCGTTGACGCTGGAGGTCGGTGGAGTGGCGGTGGGGCTTCATCCGACCCAGAAGCCGGGTTCGCAGGGTTCGATCCATTTTTCCCTGCAGGTTGATCCATTCGATCCCAATACAATTTACATTGGTGGCGACCGGCAGGACGGTGACGTGCTGAATTTCCCCACGGGCAATTCGATCGGGGCGCTCAGTTTTACCGGGCGTCTCTTTCGCGGCGATGCGTCAGTTGATCCGACGCGCACGACTGTTGTCGATGATCAAACAGGCCTTGCCACTCAAGATATTCCTTCACCTCAATGGGAGCATCTAACGCACAGCAACGACGTGTTTGGGATACCGGAGGGTGGTACGGCGAATCGAAGTGCTCCGCATGCCGATTCACGTGACATCGCCTTCGACGCCAATGGCGATTTGATCGAAGTCGATGACGGCGGTATCTATCGACGTACGAGTCCGCGGGACAATACCGGCATCTGGTTGTCGATGTCTGGTGACATTCAGGTGGCGGAAATCCACGACGTTTCCTACGACAACAACACCAACACATTGATTGCCGGTCTGCAGGACAATGGGACGGCAATGCAGTTGCTTTCCGGACAGCCCGAGTGGGAAGGGCTGGAACAGATCGAAGGGTTTGAAAGCGGGTTTCCCATCTTCCGCGGATTTGGTGGCGATGGCGGCGACGTGGCGGTTAATGATTCGTCCAGCGACGTCGAATCGATACGTTACTCGAGTAACCAATTCCTCAGTGGTTTCCGCCGGCAAGTGTACGACGAAAACAACGTATTGATCGAACAGGATTTCATTAACGTTCCTGGCGGCGGCGCACCGTTCGTCGCTCCAGTGGAACTCAATCGTGTCGACCAGGAGCGCCTGGTCGTGGCGATGGGAGACAATATCTACGAATCGGTGGATCGCGGTGATACATTCACGGCTGTCAACGGGCTCGGTTTTCCCGCGGTCCTCAACGAAAATGCAATCGTTTACGGCGGGCGGCTCGACGGTGCTGACGTTCCCGAGATTCTCTGGGTTGGTGTCGGGGGCGAAGTGTTTGTCCGTACCGACGCATTGAATGATGTCCTGCGATTGACCCCCGGCCAGTTCCCAGGTACGACAATCAATGACATTATTGTGGATCCGAATAACTGGCGCACGGCTTTTGTTATTGATGATACCAGCGTCTATCGTACGACCAATGCCGGCCGCAGCTGGACTGATTTCACCGGTAACCTGGCCGCGTTTAATCCGGGGGAATTGCGTACTGCCGAGTTCATCTTCGACGGTGCCAACGCCTTGGTTATCGGTACCGCCCGCGGAGTCTATTACAATAACCTTACCGCCACCAGCTCCGGTGCCTGGGCCAAATTGGGCGATGACCTCCCCAATGTGCTGATTTACGACATGGATTACGACGCCGAGGATGATCTGCTTGTCGTCGGTACGCTCGGCCCTGGCGCCTTCGTACTTCCCAATGTGTCGCAGGAAGTCGTTGATGTTGGTGTCGGCTCGATCGCTGGATTCGTGTTCAATGATCTGGACCGAAACGGGATCAAGGGTGCCACCGAGCAAGGCGTGGCCAACCAGCGAGTCTATCTGGATTTCAATGAAAACGGTCGTCGCGACTTCGGCGAAACGATCGTCACCACAGCTAGCGACGGTAGTTACACCTTCAGCAACCTGTTCGCCGGTGCTTATTCGCTGCGTACTGTATTGACCAACGAATGGGTTTCGTTCTCTCCTGCCGCCAGCGACTCGTTGAATGTCGTCGTGTCCGCCGGCGTCGATACGTTGGGTGTCAACTTCGGCGTGGCACGCGCCGATTCCACCGGAACCGGCGGGGGTGGCAGCGGCCTGATCACGGGAACTGTCTTCACCGATTTCGATTTGGATGGCGTTCGCGACTCAATCGATCGTCCCATCGCCGATGCCGTTGTCTACATCGATCTCGATGCCAACGGCGTGATTGGCGTGGGGGAACCGACTGGGATCACTGATGCCGATGGCAATTTTGCCATCGGAGGACTGGGACCCGGCAACTACATCGTTCGCTTGGACCGCATCCCCGGAAACACACAACCTGTGGTCGTTGCCAGTAACGGACGGACGATTACGGTTCGCAGCAACGGGACCACCAGCGGCACCGCCGTCTTCGGGACCGAAGCGATGTTCGATTGGGGTGACGCACCAGTGTCGTATGGGACGCTCGCTGCTAACGATGGTGCCGTGCACGGTTTTGTAGCCGGCTTTTTCTTGGGCGATACGATCGACCCCGAAGATGATGGCCAACCCATCGGGGGCGATGATACCGATGGCACCGACGACGAAGATGGTGTCGTATTCCTCACTGGGTTGCATCCCGGCACCCGCGAAACACTGGCCGTCTTTGCTTCACAACTCGCCGTCTCGCCCGGCTACCTCCAAGGTTGGATCGACTTCAATGGCGACGGCGATTTCGCCGACGCCGGCGAACAAATCTTTAAGGACGTACGGCTCAGCGATGGCCGCAATACGCTCAACTTCAATGTTCCGTCCGGCGCCAAAGAGGGTGCCACCTATGCCCGTTTCCGGTGGGGCTTCGAAAAGGGAATGTCTTACAAAGGGGCGGCGTTTGGTGGCGAAGTCGAAGACTACGCCGTCACGATCCCGCAAGAAGGGGACACCGGACTTAGCGCTCAAAACGACGCGTTCACCGTCGCGGAAGACAGCGGTACGACCATTTTGGATGTCCTGGCTAACGACGCCCTGGGGCCCGGTGGTGGTACGCTGACAATTACCGGCCTGGCTACGGTCAATGTAGGCGCCACGATCGACATTGGTTCAGGGGGAATTGAGTTCACACCGAATCCCGATTTTAACGGTACGTATACGTTCGTGTATACCGTCGAGGATGGCTTGGGTGGCCGGTTGGATGCCACGGTCAGCGTCAACGTGACGGCCGTCAATGATCCGCCCACAGCAACGAATGACACGTTTTCGGTGGGCATCGACAGTGTCGACAACGCACTCGATGTTCTCGAGAATGATAGTGTCGCGCCCGATGCGGGCGAAACGCTGGCGATCACGCAAGTCGGACCGACCACCAACGGTGGCAGCGTTTCGATCATCGGCGGCGGGTCGTCGCTGCGATACACGCCACCGGCTGGGTATGCTGGCCCTGACAGCTTTGTGTACACCGTTACCGACAGCAGCGGCGGAACGGCTGATGCCACCGTCAACATTACCGTCGCTGATCTGCCTGATTTGGTCAGTTTCATCTTAACCGCCACCGATGGATCGGGCGTCGAGCTGACGCAAATCGAATTGAATGACACGTTTGAATTGCGGGTGTTTGTCGAGGATCTGCGGGCCATTCCGCAGGGCGTCATTTCCGCCTACCTGGATGTGCTCTACGATTCGGGTCTGGTGCAAGTCGACGGACCGGTGATCTTCAATTCGGCCGCCTTCAACTTTGCCCAGAAGGCCGGCATGGCAACCGTTGGGTTGCTCGACGAAGCTGGTGCCGTCGCACAAACAAGCGCCGGTGCCAACGGCAATCCGGTCCTCCTCTTCCGCGTCCCGATGCGCGCGATCAACACGGGCGATGCGGTATTTTCCAGCAATGAATCGGATCTGCCGGTCAATGCCGTCACGTTGCAAGGGAGCGATCAAGCGATTGCCGACACTGATATCTCGTTCGGCACCGTCACCTTGCCGATCGTCAATTTCGGGGCACAACCCGATAGCTTTACGCTCGTAGAAGACACCGGACCGACCGTATTGGATGTTCTGGCCAACGATGCTGGTGATCAGGCTCCGCCCACCATCACGTCCGTGACCCCGCCGTCGCAGGGTGGTACGCTCACCATCGCCGGTGACGGACTGAGCGTCACCTACCAACCCGCGGCGAATTTCAATGGCACCGAAACATTTACCTATTCGGTAAGTGGCGTGACGGGCGGGCCGACGAGCGCCACCGTCACGGTTACCGTGACACCGGTCAACGACGATCCAACGGCGAATAACGATACGGTGTCGGTGGACGAGGGTACCCAAGACAATCTGCTGAATGTGCTGGCTAACGATACGTTTGCACCTGACGCTGGCGAGTCGCTGGAGATTATCGCGGTTGGCACTCCCGATCAGGGTGGAGCCGTCGATATCGCCCCCGATGGCTCGTCGCTGGTCTACACGCCTGCTCCCGGATTCATCGGCAATGAAACGTTCACCTACACGATCAGCGACAACAATGGTGGGACCGATCAGGCGTCGGTCACCGTCACGGTCAACGCACTGCCAGATTTGGTTCAATATCATCTGCAGTTGCTGGACGATCAGGGGAATCCGCTGACAGGCTCGATTACCGTCGGTGACACGATCACGTTGGTCGTCTCGACCGAGGACTTGCGCGACGATCCGAAACTTGTCGCGTCGGCGTATCTGGATGTGCTGTATGGCGGTACGGGCGCGGTGCAAATCGACGCCGGTTCGTTTACATTCAACGATGTCGATTATTCACGGTTCCAAAGTGTCAGCACGGCATCGCCCGGGGTGATCGACGAAGCTGGGGCGTTTTCGACCAGCACGACGATGGTCTCGGCCCCGGCGCCGGTCGAATTGTTCCGTGTCGACTTTGTCGCCACCGGGGCGGGGGACGTCGACTTTACCGGCGATCCGGCCGACGTGCTGCCGCTGCATGAGACGGGACTCTTTGGCCTGACCCAGGCGGTTCCCAACGATCGGATCGTGTTCGATTCCGTCACGGTGACCATCGATGCGGCCCCCGTGCCGGCTACGTTCACTCGGGTGAGCAATCCGTTGGACGTCAACGGCGACGGATTTGTGTCTCCGATTGACGCGATCATTGTGATCGGCGAAATGGACGCCCATGGTGCACGCGTCTTGCCGAGCGTTCCTGTGAAGACGGGAATCGCGCCGGTCAGCGACGACACGTTAGGCAATCCGTTGCCGAAACTGCCAGTGGACGTGAACGCCGATCATATGCTGACGGCCTTGGACGTGTTGTTGATTATCAACGAGCTGGATCGTTTGGCGGCAGCCAATGCGACCACCAACGGCACACCCGCCAATGTCGAGGCGACGTCGCTGACGGACGTGGCGGTTGAGAGCGGCGCGGCCGCTCAGTCGACGACCATGGAAGTTGTCTCCAACGGTGCAGGTGCCTCAGGTGCGTTGCAGGTTGCGCAGTCGGACACGGCCGGACAGGCGGTGTCGGCGTTTACGACGGCCCCGACGGTTCAGCGATCCGGTCGCCAGATTGTGCTTCCTGGTCAAGCATCGTTCATGGCACGCGCGTTTGCCCAGAGTGCGAACCGGACGTTTGTCACATGGGCCCCGTCGGCTGGGAGCAGCCGAGCTACGGAGAGTGCGGTGCAGAAGGACCGTTATGTATGGCGAGTCGTAGGTCAATCGGCGGATGAAGCTGCCGGCAGTGACGATTTGGCCAACTGGGACAATCAGTGGGACGATCTGGCGGCCGACGTCGCTGACGCGTGGCGGCAGGGTGACGCTTAGCGACGGGCCCATAAGCGATTCGGCAGGGACCGTACGGCACGGCGGTAAAGGCGGAATCACACGAAGCGAAGACCAACATCCGTAATTCACACAAGTACTAGCAGGGAAATGCCAGACTTCATGCCATCCGATCGGTCAGCGATTCACTGCGCTGGCCGTGCGCGGCAAGATTCTTGGGAGGCAATTTGCACATGACAGCCCGTCGTTCCTCAAAGCGCACGCTGCACAATTCGCTCGGTAAGGCGTTGGGCCGCCGTCGTCGTCAACGTCCGTCAGCCGCACAGCACAGCGCACGCACCACGCTGCAGATGGAGTCGCTGGAGACACGCAATCTGCTGGCGGTCGGACCGCAGTTGATTGCCATCACCCCCAACAATGGATTGCCATATTCCAATGGCGAGGTCCGCAACATCGCGCCGCGAGAATTGACGTTCCAATTCAATGATGGCCAGACAATTGACGCGGATACGCTGGGCGCAATCCAGATCACGCGCAGCAATTTTGATGGCGTGTTTGGAGACGGCGATGACATAACGGTGACGCCAGGTTACATCGATGTGGCGGATACCGGCAATGAAGTGATCGTGCGATTCGCCGAGAACTTGCCGGACGACGTGTACCAGATTCAGATTTTGGGTGCCGGGTCCAACGCGCTGCGTAATACGCGTAGCGAGCGCTACAACGT
>JAGQPD010000264.1 GCA_020426865.1 Planctomycetales bacterium | reverse complement strand
TACCGCTGCGCTGAGTACGAGTACGGCGAAGTGCCACCCGGGTCTCTGACGATAGCGCGTCGTGCCTTGCGGGAAAGCCCGCGATGCGGCTGGGGACAGCCGTGGCACTTTGCCAGAACTTGACTATTACCGGATGCCCCGGCGATAAGTCCACCGGGACTTATCCGTTACTTGTCCTTCACCTATTGCCAAAAGACAACGATTTGGCAAGTGTTCAGGAAAAAAGCTTCATTGGGAATCACGCGGCCATTTCTTTGCCGCTGCCGCAGAAGCCCTGCGGCGTATCTTTGTGGTTCGAGGCATCCAATACTATGCGGTTCGAGGTATTGACCATCTATTCGGCCTGGTCTCGGATCCAGACGATGGACCGGACACCTCCGCCCCGACGCCTGCGCCCTGCCTCATTTCCGGCAGCACCGGCACTCGAAGCGCGGTCGAAGCGGTTGTAACGGGCATAGTTGGGAATGGCCAGCAAGTCGCTGCCATCCCGAAACTTTCCTGTTATCACCATCACCCCTTGCAACAGCTCCGGTCGCCACTGAGCAACCAACTCCGCACTCGCGTCCAGTACCTGATCGATGTCCTGGTCAACGCTTTCGATATTGTAGACCAACGGACCTCGCCGCAACGCTACGCGGCCTCGGTTCGCTTCAACACGCTCGTCGCACTTCACGCGCTGGATCGCCATGGGAATCGAAAACTGAATCTTGTCACCTGCTTGCCATTGGCGCTCGATCGCCACGTATCCGTGCTGCACGGACGCATCCACAGGCTGTCCGTTTACGGACAAGTTTTCGATACCGTCGGCCCTCGGAGTTGCTTGATACAACTGGCTAACATCACGATGCGGTGACCGAACAAGAACCGTGAACCGACTCGACTTTTCCGGTTCGATCACCATCGTCACGTCGCCGTGCCACGGATAGTCCGTGCTTTGGACAACGCGCACAGCAGTTCCGGCGACGTCGCCCACGCGAATCTCGCTTGCGACAAACTGATTGACATACAGCGACTGTTCCCCCAAGGCATACATCCAGGTGGGGAGCGAAAGCAGCGTCCGTGGAATATTGCCAACACAACAAGGGCAGACATGCCAATCGTAGCGAGGTCGACGTTCGTCGAGCGGGTTCTGGTAATAGAAATTCTTCCCTTCCAGGTCGATATCACCGAGAATCGCGTTGTACAACGTCTCTTCGCAGAGATCGGCATATTGGGCGTCGCGCTGGATCAGGTTCAGACGATGTTGGAAGAACAGCTCGCCGCAACCGGAGCACGATTCGCAGTAGGAACCGTTTCGCAGCGAGAAATCCGGTCCAAAGCCTTCGGATGTCTCACCGCTCCCCACTCCCCCAGTGACGTAGTACTTCTTGTTGACAATATTGTCCCACAGCGACAACACGGCGCTCTCGTAATCGGTGTCGCCAGTTTCCAGCGCCACATCCGCCATCCCCGTATAGGAGTAGACGGCTCGAACGGCATGCCCGACGGCTTCGTATTGTTGGATGACTGGCAAATGATCCTGATCGTATTCGTCGCGCTCGTGATCTTCGCTCGCGTTAAAGCGGCAATCCATCAAGAACTTTGCCAGCTCGCGATGGCGATCGCCGCGGCCCACGCCTTCGATCTTGTCGACGTAGCGGGCCAGACGCATGAGCGCCATTTCCAGGGCTTGATGGCCATCGTACCACGGCTTCTTCGGGGCGGGTCCGATATTGTTGTACCAACAGTCGGCTAATTCTTTCGCCCCGTCGTACAGCCGCGAATCGTTGCCACCGGTGAGCAAATGGTGGGAGATCGCCGCTTCGATGAAATAGGCCGCCACGTAACCCTCGTGATCGCCGCGCAGGCGGGGCGACCAGCGACGACGTTCGTCAAGCGTAAAGGCTGTCTGCAGGTAGCCATCCGGTTCCTGAGCTGCAAGGATTTTGGGAATCCACTCCTCTAAAGTCTGCCGCAATTGTTTTTGTGCCGTTTCGATATCCGGATCGCCCTGGGCATCAATCATCAATGCCAGACAAATCGACTCCATCGTATTGTGGACCCAGGCATTGGAGAACACATAGCCACGATGACGGTCCGAGGGTTGACCGTTAAGTTTTTTTGCAGCTTCTTCAAAGTTGTTGATGCCACCCTCGCGCAGTTCGGGATCGTTGATCTTGGCGACACAATGCGGTATCCAATTGACAATCAACGCTTTCGCTCGTTGTTGCCACAAGGGACTGTGGATCGCATACGGCTGAACGTCGACATGCCGCAAATGCGTCTTTGGAGGAGCCGGCACGACTCGGACCTGTAGCGTCGAAGACGCCGATAATGATCCGGCCTGGCCCGTCAACCGCAGAACGTACTCTCCTTCCGCCGAAAACGCCGCGGATGTACCTACGGCCGCCGGGTCGCCGAACGTCACGTCGGCTGGTCCTGACAGTTTGTCCCACATCGTCGATACCGCAGGATCGCTATTGCCCCGCAGCGTTTTAACGGTTCCGTTCAGATAGGTTTTTCCTCCCAGCACCGTGACACGATCAACACCGGCATGGACCGTCGGCGGAAAATCTGGTGACGCACCACTGTCCCACACTTTCCATTCCAGGATGCCGGTCGAGTTTCCTTTGTCGTCGGAATCAATCTCCAGTCGCAATCGGTCGGTTGCTATCGTTTCGAACGACGTTGTATTGAACTTGTCAGTTTCGACCGCCAAACCACTGGCTGCTGGCACGGGGACCAATTCCTTTCCGTCCCAGTACAACAACCGGCACGCCTTGGGCGGATGAATGCCTCGGCCGTCCGACCACCAATAAACATCGACACGATTGGTGCTAATCGGTTTCGACCATCGATACTCGACCCACTGCGTTCCCGTGCGGTTCCAATTGCCGTAGGAGCCATGCGACCCGTCGCCCGACCGGTCCGGATCGAAACCGTCGTTCAGCGCTGCGACGGAAGTATCTCCGGAGACATAGGAAGCCGTGGCGTCGGCTACCAAGGCCATGTTGCGCGACGTTTGGTCCTCGGCAACTGTTGGCGATTGCATGAACCCCAGTTGCATCGCGAAGACGACCCCCAGCCCAAAGGTGGTCCACCGCGCGATGTTTCGGCGGACTGATGTGACCGTTAAATTTCTGTCGAATGCCGATTGCGGCTCTCGTGCCATGGTACGTTGCTCTCCAAATAAACAGATTCTTCCCAATGCCGCTTCCAACTAGTTTGCTTTCGGATCCTCCTAGGTCATATAATGGCCCCACGAGTCGCCGACCGTTCTGCTGCTGAAGACTCGTGCCCGCAACGCCAATCAGTTTACTTGCTTCAGTTTAGCCAACCGCCGTTGAAAATTCTGCCCCCAGGAGCATCGATGACCATGAATGTTGACACGTCGCATTCAGCCGCGTCGTCCCGACGATCACGTCGTCAATTTCTGAAACGTGCAAGTGCGGCGAGCACCGCGGTAGCGAGCACCGCGTGGTTGGGAGGCTTTCCGACCATCGTTCCGCGTGGCGTGCTGGCCGCACCGGGGCAACCGGGCGCCAATGACCGCGTTGCCGTGGGGGCGATCGGCGTCGGTGGTCGTGGCCGCTTGCTGCTGCAGCAGTTGCCCGAATCGGCAAGGCTGGTGGCGCTTAGCGACTGTAATTCATCCCGTGCCGAGACCTTCAAGGCCGAGGCGAAGGGGAGCTGGCCGATCGAATCGGACTACCGCAGCTTGCTGGAGAGAAACGACATCGATGCGGTCGTGGTGGCGACGGGCGAGTTTCAACGAGTATTGCCGTGTATACATGCCTGCCAGGCGGGCAAGGACATCTATGCCGAAAAGCCGTTGACGCTTTACGTCTCTGAGGGTCGTTCCCTTGTCACTGCCGTCCGCCGGCACGAGCGAATTCTACAAGTCGGAACTCAGCAGCGGTCGATGGAGATCAACCGGTTGGCATGCGAATTTGTGCGATCGGGAGGGCTTGGAAAACTGCGCCAGGTGCGCGCGATGAACTACCCGATGGCCGAGGTATCACCGCAGCAGCCTTTTCCCGCCGAGGGAGTGCCGAGCGGATGGAATTGGGACGCATGGCTGAATCAAGCAGCGTGGCGAGAATTCAATCGCGAGTGGACGGGATGGATGCGGTGGCGAGATTTTGCCGGCGGGGAAATGACCAATTGGGGCGCTCACGGTGTCGACCAGATTCAATGGGCCTTGGGCGCTGATCATACAGGACCGGTCGAATTGTGGCCCATCGATTCCGGCACGCCGGGCCAGGTTGTCGCCCGATATGACACGGGAGTGGAAGTACATTTCGTGCTCGAGATGGGCCGGGGCCCAATGGGGGGCGCCGTGTTCGTCGGCGAGCACGGAAAACTGGAGATCAATCGCAATAAGGTGACATCCAACCCACCGGAAATCGCACAGGAAATACTCAAAGCACTCGACGTGCCGGAAGAAGAACGCAAGTGGAGCGATTCGCTGGCGCTATGGCAAGCGCGTTGGCACATGCAGAATTGGATCGACTGTATTCGTTCGCGACAACAACCTGTCGCCGATGTGGAAATCGGACATCGGTCGATTACCGTCTGCCACTTGGTAAACATCACGCGCCAACTCGGGCGACGACTCGCCTGGGACGCCGCCGCCGAACAATTCCGCGGCGATGACCAGGCCAACGCTCTGTTACACCGCGAACGCCGCAGCGGATTTGAATTGCCGGCCTAATGTCCCACGGCTGTCCCCAGCCGTAGGATTTTGGCTAGCTGACACGAGAGCATGTCATGCTCGGATCACGAACTCGCCAGGCCGGTACCACGAAGACATGGCAACACGAATGACATCGTGCCGTCGCTAACAGCCAGGCGATGAATGTTTTCATTCCAGCATTACGGCTGCGGCTACGAAAAACGGATGTGGAATAGCAGTGTGGACAGCGCATTGTTGCCCCTTTCCGTTGTGAGAAAAAGATGAGCCTTGCTAGCGGATGCTAACCATCAATGCGAATGCTGCCCCATTCGTACTACTTTAGGCTGGATCGGTCGCAACGGCCGGCAAATTGACCCGAATCCACAAAATCGGCAATAGCGGACCAATTTAACGACCGTCAAAAGCCTGCCAGAGCTCGCGGATCAGCTTGAGACGCCGTTCAACGGTGGCGACGGAGCGACCGAGTTGTTCAGCGATTTCTTCGTTCTTCCAACCTTCCATCTTGCTGGTGGCGATGGCGACGAGTTCGGGATCATGATCGTGCAGGATCTGCAGGAGGTGATCGAAGGTTTCCGTGACCGCGGCATGGGCGTCGGGGGACAGTTCGCCGCTGGCAAGGTAGTCGAGGGGACCACCAACATCGCTGTGCTCGGCGTTTTCTGGCTGCAAGTTGGACGCAGCATGCACCCGCCCACCGCCTCGCTTGGCGGCAGTTTCGCGGCGAACAAGATTCGAGCATTTGCGGTCGGTGACGGTCATTAGCAGCCGCCAGAGGCCGTCGCGGTCGCGGATTTCCGACAATTCCCCTCGTTGATACCGACGAAAGACCGAGTGAATGGCATCGGCCACGGCATCTTCCGGCCCGGCCGCTCGTAACCGGGACCGAGCGCCGAAGCGCCGGTCGGCACGCGACAAGAGCGGATGGAAATACCGCTCCCACAGCTTGGCGGCGGCGTCTTGGTCGTCCGCGCGCAGGTTTTCCAGCCAGGCGGTCACCGAGTTTTCTGATTCAAGCGACAAGGCTGCTCTCCGCTTGTTTCCTAGCTGTCCTTGATCCACCACATGCAATGCACGATAGGATCCTACTCACAATCAACGCTATAATCAATCTATGTCGCCATCTTCTCATAACCCGCGTGACGCACTCGATTCGCTGATCAAAGTCGACCGGCTGTGTTGTGAATTCGAGTCACTGCGTTTACCACGGACGCCGGCGGACGTGCGACGCTTGGTCGATCAGGTGCCATCGGCCGAGTTACGGTTGGCGTTGTTGACCGAGTTGATGCGAATTGAGTTTGAAGCCCGATCGAAGCAGGGGCTCGTAACTAGCGGTGTTGCCGATTCCCTTCGTTTCCGGCACGAATTGGCGGGACACGTTTCGGTCGATCTTGTGGATCGCGACTTGGCGATCGCGGAGTTTTCTGCCAGGCAGCGGTGGGGAGATCAACCTTCGGTCGACGACTTCTGTGCGTGGACGCAGAATAGCGATCCAGCTTTCGCGTTATCTTTGCATCAGCAGTTGGAAATCCTCTTTCCCCTGCGGGTAACATTTTTCGAGGACGATCGAAAGATTGCCGCCTGCGACTTTTCCAGACCGATTGAATTCGGCCGACGCCAGCAGCGAGATCCAGCGAAAGGCGAAATCCTGGACGCGGATGATCGCGTGCGGGTCGTGATTGCCGCGGAGACGGAGCGACATCTGTCGCGTCGACAGGGCAGGTTCGAGCGGACATCGGCGGACCGATATCGAGTTACCAACACTGGTTCGGCACTATCGTTCGACGCGGATTTGAGCGAACGAGTGGCTCCGGGAAAATCGGTCGAAAAACAGGGAAACTGCCTAATTCGGCTGGAAAACTACATGATTCAGCTCGAACGGCCTGCCAGCTGATCGCTCGCACAAAAAAAATTTTCAAAAGCGTGAGGGGCCGTCTAAGCTGCCGGTGATTCTTCTCTTGCAGTCGCGGCGAAAGCGACTCGCCCAGTCATCACTTTGCTCACCAAACACCAGAAAGGTCCTACCCCATGGCCAAATTGACCGATGATCGTGCCCGCGAAATCCTGCAGCCCTATTTGGAGGATGGCGAAACCATTCGCCATTGGTGCTTCGGCGTCCGCCAGCCACACTTGGCGTTGCTCATCGCGCTGATTGCTATTGCCACGATTCCCGGAGTGATCGCGGTCCAATTGCTAACCAAGAACTTTTTGATCGCGCTAACGAACCGCCGGCTCATTATCCTGCACATTGCCAGCCCAACGAACCACCGTGTGAAAACAATGTTTGAATACACGCTGGCTGAGCTTGATGAAGTTCCGGTACGTAGTTCAACCGGTCCTTTGTTTACCCATCTCAAGATCGGCGAAGGGAGTGACTGTTTTCGCGCCAAGTGCGCTCGGATGTTCTCCAAAAGTAATCGTTCCGAGGCAATAGCCATTGCGACCGCCATCGGTGGCATGGAACCGGTAATACGATTGGCAACGGCGGGGGCATGAGACGATGGATCGAGAGAATCCATATTTGGTAACTTCTCGCCCAGTGAACCAGGCGAAGCACCAGGGACATCGCATTGGCAGAGCTCATGCCGTGTGCCCGCAATGCGAGCAGTTCAACCCGGTCGGTGCCTCACGCTGTCGCCATTGTGGCTCAACCTTCGTCAATGAACTGACGTGGAAGATACCCGTCATTGTCTTGATCTTTTTGGCAGCCATCGCCTTGGGAATCGCCAAGGCACTATTGGTGGGGTAAATCCGCGATAGCCATCGACGATCGGTCTTGCTAGGATGGGAGGAAACGGTGGCGCGACAACCATCGTTTTGGATAGAACCGATGGTGCGACACCCCAAGATTCAAGAAGGATTCGATGCGCTGGCAAATGGCAACCCTGATTTTGCGGACCCTTTTCTACACATCATGTAGCGTTGCTTGCGGACTTTCACTCGTTCCATGTTGGGCGGCGGAATACTATGTGTCGCCCATCGGAAACGACACGGCATCGGGGACGCTGCTGGAGCCATTCGCCAGCGTCGATCGTGCCCAGCAGGCCGCGACGGCGGGTGACACCATTTGGATTCGGGGAGGGGTCTACGAGTTTAGCGGCACGACGGAATCCGTGGGCATTCTCTTCGACAAGAGCGGTCAGGCGGGGAGTCCGATTCAGTACTTCGCCTATCCGGGCGAAACGCCGGTTTTCGATTTCTATCAGCTACAAACCGCGGCGCGGATCAAAGGCTTTAGCGTCACGGCAAGCTGGATCCACATGAAAGGATTGGAAGTCCGCGGCGTGCAACAGATTTTGACGAACGTCAATGAGTCTTGGGGAATTCGTCTGGAGAACGGCGCAAGCAACAACGTCTTCGAGCAGTTGAACCTGCATCATAACGAGGGACCGGGGTTCTTCATCGCCGATGGCGGTAACAATTTGGTCATCAATTCCGATTCGCACCATAACTACGACCCAGATCGCGGCGGTGAGAACGCCGATGGATTCGGCAGTCATAGCAACGACGACGGCAATACCTTCATTGGCAATCGCGCTTGGTACAACAGCGATGACGGATTTGATTTGATCAACTCGCCCGGTATCGCCTACATTGAAGACTCCTGGGCTTTTCTCAACGGTTTTGTGCCGGACACGCAGATGGCGGCTGGCAACGGTGCTGGATTCAAGGCGGGTGGCTTCGGTCTTGATCCCAGCAGATTCCCGACCGAGATTCCACGACATCGGATTTTCGGCAATCTCGCGTTCCAGAATCGCGTGCAAGGTTTCTATTCGAATCACCATCCCGGCGGCATCGATTGGTTGAACAATACGGCCGTCAACAATGCCCGCAATTTCGACATGCTGGCTGACGTTGGCGAGGCAGACCACTATCTTCGCAATAATCTTGCGTACGGCACTGGCGGCGGGATA
>JAGQPD010000263.1 GCA_020426865.1 Planctomycetales bacterium | reverse complement strand
TTTCGCGAAGGTGCGGAAAGGCTTGCAGCAGGCCGTGGTCCTCACTATAGAGGAACGTCCCCACATCGAAGTGCCGGCCATCGAACTCAAGACTGTGTTGCAGCCCCCCAAGACGGTCGCTCCGCTCATACAGGACCACGTCACCCAAACCACGTTGTTGGATGAACGCGGCAGCGGCAAGCCCACCCGGTCCGCCACCTAGGATGGCAAAGCGACGGCCCTTTCCCAGGGAACCTCGTTGACTTTCCACCGTCATCACATCACCGTTTCCATTCGCACTCCCCATCATACGCTCGCAATCTCTTCGGTTCCTCGACCCATTTCCAACCAGTCTTCGTCGTCACTCTCATCTTCGAATTCGTCCAACGTTTCGTGTTCCTTCTCATGGTCCTTCAATTCGGAAGACAACCGCACGAACCGGCCCCAACTGATATACATCAAGATCGACAGTGGCGGCGAACTCCACGTGTATCCTCCCAACAATCCCGCAATTGATAGCAAACATAATACATGCACAAACACATTGCCGTTCCACATCACGGCATTAACGAAGTCGTCGTCTACGTCGGCATATTCACGTCGCAACTGGAAGTACCGACGGACAGGCATTCCAAGAAATGCAAAGAATAGGCCCGTGCCAAGGACGCCATAGGACACCAGCCACTGAAGGTATGAGTTGTGAGCATGCACGCCACCTTCTCCTTGCGCGTCTTGATAGTTCTTGGCCTCGACGTGAACGCCATGCAGTCGTCGCGCGACGGTTCGTGGCACGAGATACTGGTAAGCGACATTCCATTCTTCAAAGGTCCCGGGGCCAACACCTACGAGCATGCTTTGGTTGAACACTTCCCAGGCTCGAGTATACAGGTGCGAGCGCGAGTCGGCGTTGTCGGCCGCTTGCTTGTCCCATCGATTGGCCAACACATACCCCATCGCGACAACCGACGCCAAGCCCGCCAAGAGGCAGATATTGCGTCGGATTACGACGTTTCGCAACTGCGACGTCGCCAGCAGGCATGCCGCACCACATGCAACCGTATACGTCCGTGACAGGCAAAGGAGCACCGACACACCTGCTATCCCTCCCGCCATCAGCACCAACGGCGACAGAAGACCGTACCCACGGCCATTAACATACATCAATACCGCCAGGAACAACACACACACCGTGGTGGTCACCTGACCGGCGATTGAATTGTGTGCACCGACCAGCCCCAACAAGGATTTTTCAGAACTCATTCGCAATTCCCCGATCGCGATCGGATGAACGAACAGACTAAAGATGGAGACCAGACAGATTCCAGCCGTCGCGTAGATCGTCATCCGAAAAAGTGGTCGGTCGATATTTACATTCGGGGACACCAAAAAGACAACGACTCCTACGGCGATCATGTACAACACGCGTCCCTCGCCGCGGAGGATCTCCATCGGTGCGTAGTCGCGATAGATGTTGTGGAACACAATCGAAGCACAGAAGTACGCCACGAACGCGAGGGCCCACATCAGTAGCACATCCGCGCGCCGCGGCAAACGCATTCGTGGCAGGTGAACGAGGACGAATAAGGCGACGGAAGCTGGTGCCAGCAATGCCGACACTTCTTGAAAATGGGCGACAATTAGCAATAGACATGCCAATCCACTGAGGATATTCATGCCGTCCTCCGCTTCAAGAACGCCGGGATTTGCGCGTGCGTCCAGATGCCTGTCGATCGACGCACGGCAAGCTCGAGCGACGCACAGAACAGAGAGAACACGACCGCAATACTAACGGCATAGGCAATCAAACCGCCGGCCCAAGCCGCAATCGGCCCGGCCACGCACATCGCCAACGTGGCCAGGATGCAGAGGATGATCTGAATCTTTTCGTTACCGGTCATCATCAGCACGAAACTGGCGGTGGCAGTCACGGCGTTAACCAGACGCCCCAATGCCATGATGGCTAAGACGGGTCCCCCGGCCGCGTAGGATGACGAAAACGCGACACTCATCACCAAATTGGCAAAGAAACACATCAAGATGATTGCGATAATGGAAGGGAGCGACGCGACGAACGAACTGGTTCGCAACACTTTTTCCAACTGCGATTTCTCGCCGCGGGTCATCATTTCTGGAATCAGCGAAATGACCGACATATTCATCAGGCTCAGCGGCAGGATCACGGTGGTTATCAGGTACCTTGCCGACGTGTACAGCCCGAAATCATCCGGCGACAGGACAAACTTGGCGATGAAATTGTCGGCATACCATGCCGCAAAACTGCAGACCTGTGAAATGAGGACCGCCAGCGAATCGTAGATAATAAAGCGGCGCGTTGGCAGCGGGCCCAGCGATGGACTGGGTAGTCCGATTGCATCGCCAGGCAATGCAGCAACCCGCATACGAAGTGCCCACAGCGGGAGGGGCAAACATACCGCGATCGCCGCGACATTGGCCCACAACACAACCGTCAACGAGAGATCCGTCGCCCCTCGCATGGCAAACAACACGATCAAGAACATAAGATCAATCACGGGGCCGGCCGCCTGCCCAGCGTTTTGAGTCGCGAACGCGGACGCCGTCTTCAGGTCGTGAAAGCCACGAAGTCCTTCCGCGACGATCCGGAGCACGGCCCGCAAGGGAATGCTCAGGCAAACCGCCGTAACAATCGACCACGATTGCTTTGCAATCAGCAGCGACCATACGATCGCAGGCAACATCGACAACAGACTGGCAAAAACCACAACAGGAACGA
>JAGQPD010000262.1 GCA_020426865.1 Planctomycetales bacterium | reverse complement strand
GCTCTTCCGTTAGCGATCCAGATTCCGTCGGAACCATTCTCGAGAATCTGGATCGCTAACGGAAGAGCGTCGTGTAGGGGAAAGAGTAGATCGGAAGAGCCCGGGATCGTAAGTGAACTGGCCCGTCGATGATGTCGTGATCACGCCGTCGGCGCTGTCGTCCAGGTCGTGGTCGATTTCCAACACGATGTTGGCGACGGATTGGCCCGTGCCGTGGGACAGCATGCCGGTGATCTGCGGATCGCTCGTGCTGCCATCGTGGTCCGTGCTGCCATTGTCGGAATGTGTATCGTGAAGCAACATCAATTGCGATACGTAAAAGCCATCCGGCGCGTCGGTGACGACTTGGAAAGTAATCGAGTGCCATGGACCATAGAGGTATTGCGTCGTGTCGTGTGGATTGCGGATACGTGGCCGAGCCCAAATCGTGTGCTCGCCTGGCATCAGGTCCAGGTTAATTGAGAAAGCCCCGGCCAGCGTGGACACTGTCGTCAGTACGTTCGCGTCGATTCCGTCGGCGACGACGATCTCGACAGGAGTATTGGGAGGTGCCAACGTACTGACGCTTCCTTGCAGCTGTGGGACGTTCGTCGTCGGTGGCGACGTCGGTTGCGTGAGTACCGACACATCGAGGTATTCGATACGCGGAGCCAACACGGCATCATCTACAATTGCGAATGACTCGGAATCCGTCCATCCGCTCGTTCGGAAGCTTGCCGTTGCCGAATCCCACAATCGAGCGCGAACTCGGATCCGGTTATCACCCACCGGCAAACCCGGAAGTGTCGCAGCGAAGTCCCCCCACTCGTCGGTTGTTGTTGAGACATTCCATCCATTCGAATCGTCATCGTCATAATCTACGTGAATAGCGACATCTGACAGTGCCAGCGGACTGGACACGGTCCCGGCGATGCCTGCTTCATAGTATTCCGTCAAACCAGACGTTGTACTGCCAGTAGTCATTGAATTGCCGCCAATCTGTAACGTCGATACAATCGGCGGAATGTTTGGTTGGTCCTCAACCGTGTAGTTGATCTGTGACCACGACGTGACAATCGGTTGACCGGTAATCTCGTTCGTTCCCACGACGCGGGCGCGTAGCGTGTAGGTCCCCGCTGCCCTGACGGCCGGCGAATAGAGAAATCGACCATCATCCTCTGGAACGACAACTGCATCGGGGATATTGTCGAAAGGCCCGAACAGACTGTGTTCGACCTCAATCGCAATACTGTCGGTGTCGATTCCAGTGTCAACGCGACCAATCACCGTGGGATTGGCAGTCACTCTATCATCATGGTTCACACCAGTGTCGCTATGCAGTCTCAATGTCCCCATTCGCAAAGTGTCGGGACTGTCCAAGACGAAGCTCAACGAAGGGGTAGGGGCAAGCCAAGGACCAATCGCGAACTGCCGCGCGCCGTAATCCCACTCTTCAACTCGGGTTTCAACGGCAATTGGGCTGCTGTTGTCGGGCCACGGGCTTAACGGCAATGTGAATTCGCCCAACGCGTCGGTAGTCGTCGAGCCCAACACAATGCCTGTTGTACCATCGCGCAGGCGAACCGTTAGCCCCGCGACATCCCCGTCGGGATTGACGACGGTTCCGTCGAAGGCCGCCGTGAGAGAGTGCCAGTTGCCGTCTTCTGCCAAGCTGCCATCCACAACGATCAGTGATGTGACATATGCCTGCTCGTTCGGCGCGGCGAGTATCGTTAAGTCGACCCGGTGCGACTCAAGCCATGGTCCCGCTGTTGCGGTCCCCGACAGTGGATCGAAATGGACAATTCTCACCAACACGCTCACGTCGCCGACAAATCCGTAGGCATCGAATGCGAACTGACCGTCCGGGTGCGGCATCACAATGCGCCGTACCAGTTCGTCATCGGCGGGATCGTCCGCGGCATCGATGATGACTTCGACACGAACGCCGGCTGGATCGAGGCCGACCACGGAGTCCATCTCCAACTGTCCCTGCAATCGAGGATCATCGGTCACCATACGACCGCTGTCGATGGCCAGCGGTGCAGAGATCAATTCGAGTGATATCAGCGGAGGCAGCGGAGGCGCGGGGGTCGACACCTGCAATTCTCGTAATTCGCCATAAATCGGCCGCGGGTCGCCAACGTCATACCGCACGGTCCTGGCGCTGACCGTCAATGCCGACTCCCACGGCAATCCCGCAGCGACGTATTGGAAATTGCCAAAGCGGTCCGTCCAGACGATGCCATCGGGATCTTGGTCGTTGGACACGACCGGCCCATGGAAGAACTCAATGCGGACGAATCCGACATCCTCGCTGGCAAACGGATCGTCGTCGGTCGCCGTTGGTTGTGTTGCGCCTGTCGGATCCTCGGCATCGATCGCAATCGCACCGTCAATCTGTCCATCGAAGACCATGCGGCCCAGTTCGTCCGCGGACGCGGTCATTTCCACGATCGACCGGCCGACAAGCGGCGGAAGCGAGAGCAAGTTGCTCCAAGGGCCGTTGACGTACGCCGAGTGCACAACGCTCCAATGGCGTACACGCGCTTGCACTTGAGCTCCGCCGATCGAAGCCCCCACCAACCGATGTTCAAATGTAAAACCGCCCTTGTCATTGCGTAGGACTTGGATCGTATGGTCGACAAGTTCATCGATGCTGCGACCGTTGGCCTCATAATCAAGTTCGACAAAGACGTCGTTGATGCCAGGTTCGAGCTGCACTGTCGCCGTGCCAGCAATCGTTCTTGCGTCCGAAAAGTCCTTGCCGCTGGGGTCCAAGACAACAAGTCCGGTGACTGTCGCATCCGAGGCGGGTGGTTGAATCAATTCCAATTGGAATGCAATCTGATCGGCGACGGTTTCGGTTCCCGACGTTTGGACAGCAATCAACTCGACGTTGATGGTCAATGGACCTGGGTCGTGGATTAAAGACGGGTCCGCCGTACGTGGATCGTAGACAAACTCTCGATTCGAGTCGGCGATCGTAATGCGATGTGATATTATGCCGCCACCCGAGCGTTGATGCTTGAACTGAACGACAACGCTATTGTTACTGAAATCGCCGACGATGGTGCCCGTAATCGTCGGGTTGGTGGTGATGCGATCGGATCGTGGGTGGCTGCTGCTGCCATCGGTTCCATCGCCGCCAAACGGCGAAGTCGGTTCCGGGTCCTCTTGGCTTGTGGAATTTCCGTTTACCGTATCGCTATTGATCGGTGCCAATACAGCAGCATCCCCAGTATCGTCGAGCAAACGCAGGCGGTCGATGAACAAAGGTCCGTAATCGACTGGGCTGAGCAGATCGAAGCGAAACAACTGCCACAGGGCGGTCGAAACATCCGTGCCCGCTGTGTCTTCGCCAATTGCTCGGTAAGCGATCCATTTTTCGCCCGGCAGCGCATCGAATGCCACTGATTGTCGCGGATCGATTGTAAAATCGGTCACCGCACCGCCGGTGATTGGAATCGCAAGCGATGAATCAACAGAGAAAAACTCAGCGTCGTTCGTGACATCCACGCTCCAGTCGAATTCGACACGAACGTTCGCGATTCCCTGCAATACCCCGCCAATCGTTCCTGTCAATTGTGGTTGCGTGGAACGCCGATCCCAGTCGTTCACTCCATCGTCGAGCAACAGTCGCAGGTCCTCCACTTGCACGGAAGAGAACGACGACGACAACTCGCCACTCAGATGGAATTCAGCCAATGCTGTCGTTGGTCCTTCGATGCTGTTGTCACTGATCTGGTAGAGAAACGTGTCACGTGCGATGTCACCGGGGAAGAGGTTTTTTAGTGGAACCGTTGGATTGTATGTGAACGAACCGTCTTCAGCGACCGTGACACTTGCGCCGAGCGGCGTGGTGAAGGAGAGCGATGTCTGCACGTTGATACCGTTGACCGCCACTACTCGAACAGTATCGTCGCGGTCGGCGTCATCGCCCAGGTGCATGGTCCGCTGATCGCCCACGAGATTGCCGCGCAAAAACCTGTCGCTCGCAACCTTGTAGGTTAGATGCTTGGGATGCGGTACGTCGTTTCGTCCGAGAATGTCGAAGGCCAATAGCAAGTCGGATTGAGTGCCCCATTGATCGGCGACGGTCATCGAGATCATATCGCGTTGCGTCGACCCGTCGATGGCATTGCGTCCCAGTTCGTCGTGTGATGTGCTGGGACGCGGATCGTAAATCAACGCTCCATCTGCATCGACGCGGTAGGTGGCACCGGACGGCAAACGCAATGTATGCCCGACCTGTTCATGCGAGCCTTCAACCGCGACCACTCGTAGCAGACGTCCGCCGTTCCACGCTTGAAGGCTACCGGAGCCGGTATCGAGTGAAAAAACATTGTCGATCAACGGCAGATCTTCGTTGGTCGTGGGTTGAATCACTGGGACCCGAAGGGGCGCGACGTCATTTGCATAGATCGTAACATTCGCCGATGTTTGTTGGCCGAGCGAATCGCTCGCTTCCACCACCAGCGATATCGGCACGGTCGTCGACAACGCTGCCGGGTCGTTAACAAACAACTCGCCCGAGAAAGTATCCAACAGGAACTCGCTGGTCGGTGTGAGTAGCGAGTACGAGAGCAGGTCGCTCGATTCGTTGTTCGTTACCAGAATCCGACCGACAAACGTCCCGAACGAAGCCGTTGATGGGACGTGCAATACTTGATCGGCCATTTGAGGCGGATCGTTGACAGGCAGGACTTCCACAATCAGATTCGTCGTGATCGAACCGCCACGCCGATCGTCGACTACCACGTAGAATTCCAGGAATGCCGAGCTGTTGACGAGATCGCCGAGGGATGGCGACAAAGACGAGTCGAAGGAAAAACTGCCGTCCCGCGACATTTGCATCGTCGCCTGAGAAGGGAGCGATGTGTTGATGCCAAGTGGCAGAGCGAGCAAACTTCCGTCGCTTTGCAGCAACGAGACACTTTGCACGACAAGTGGATCGCCGTCGGGGTCCGTGGGTGCGATTCCCGAGTTCGCGTCAAGAAAGATGTTCCCTGAAATGCCGTCACCTTCGCTCAGCGTGTAGTACCGAGCGCCTGCCAAGGGTGGTTGGTTGGCGACGTTCTTGACGATAATCGTTGCCACCCCTGTGGCGGCCAGTTGCTGCGCGGTATCGTCGGTTGCCTTTATCGTTAGGTCGCGAGTCGTTCCGAGCAACAGTTGCGTGGGGTCGCGAACGAGAATCTCGCCGGTGATCGCATCAATCGAAAAAGCCCCGTCGGAGTTGCCGTTCACGATGGTCCATGTTACCGTTTGCAGTCGATCGACGTTTTCCAATAACAACTGTCCCACGCGCGGATCGCGGAAGCTGCCTTCGTTGTACGAGGCCTGCACAGGGTTGAGTGGAAATGACTCGGACAAAAATATTGGTGGGTCATCGACAGGTGTTACTTCGATTGGTACGGTCAGCAAGACAATGTCTTCGACGGGATTGTGCAGCGGGCTGCGGGAAGCTTCCAGTCGTACGTGAGCCGTCCCATGGAAATTCGGATCAGGGTGAAACGTCACGCCATTAAGGAATTGGTCCAATTGACTCCTGGTTCCACGCACGAGCCAATCGTGTGACGACGCAAGTTGTGGCGAAATGAGATTTACCAAGGGACCCGGCGCGGCGCTGATCAGCCCACCGTAGCTGTGGAGTGCCAACTGCAAGACGGCCAATTCATCGCTCCCCCCCAGCAGCCGGAGCGAAGTATTGGAATTGTGGTAGAAAGACAGTGGTGTGTCTTCAGGAGTCGATATGCCCGCCGTTGCCGTGAGGCCCGGCATGTCGTTCGGAGGTACGACATGCACGACGATCGACATCGATGTGAACTGATTCGCGACTTCGTTGTCCCAGGCACGCAGAGTGAAGCTATGGATGCCTATGTCAGGGTCGGTAGGCGACCAGTGGAAGCCCCCTGTGCTGGAATCGATCGACGCCCACAACAAAGACGAAGTTGCCGTTGCATCGGGGACGTCCAGGGATAACCGCGGAGATTCGTTTGGTGAATCGGGGTCGGTCGCGTTAATGGCAAACGACAAGTGCTGGCCAGCGACGACGGTCCACTGCTGGGGCACGGAGACGACAGGTAAGTCGTTTGGGTGTCCGACTGTGACTGTAAACTCAACAATGGCCGTGCGGGCTGGGTATCGGGAATCCGTAGCTGTAACCTTCACGGGAACAATGGTGTCGCGATCCGCAGTGGTCGGTGCCCACTGCAAAAGCATCTCCCCTGGTACCTCGTCAGAGGCATGGATGGTCCATGGGCCAATCGATGTGCTCTGCAACTCGAACTGCAATGCTTCAAGGTCTCCCGACGGATATTCGATATGCAATGTCGTACCGAATGGCACGTTGTTGTCGAGCGATACGTCTGGGTGAGACTGCCATTGGGGAAGTTCGTCGATGCGAGCCAGTCGAATGGCATCCGCGTAGATGAGTTCGCCGTCGGCGGTCGGACGTAGTGTCACAGTAACGCGACCGTTGACGGGGGAGGCAATCGCAATCGGTTGCCACTCGACGCCCGCCAGCGTCGGTCCGATCGGTGCGAGTCGCTGGTCGACGGTTGCTGGACTCAACGCGTTGACCTGGTATCCTACCGTACCCCCTGTTGTCGGCGCTGCCAGCCAGGTTGCCGAGACTTCGTATTGGCCAGACTCCAAGTTATCAAACGTCCATTCGGCGACGGGGAGCGTGGCTGCCGCGAATGACGCCAGATACTGGGCAGCGTTCATGCTCCCCCCATCATTGGCTTCCCACCAATCGCCAGCAACGATGCGAAATCCGGCATCCCGCTGGTCGATGATCTCTGCATCGTCCCAGCCGGCATCGCCGGTGACGATGTCGCGATCGGGCCCCAGGTCAAAGACGTCATCGCCTGGACCACCCATCAGTTTGTCGATATCCAAACCGCCAAATACAACATCGTTGCCTTCGCCACCATCCAAAGTATTCGACACGCTATTTCCCCGTAGAATGTCGTCCTGCCGTGTGCCAAAAACATTCTCCAATTGGCCGAAGGATAGATACAGTTCGAAGTCGCTTGGCGCAACGGTGGTTGCCAGCAGCGTCGATCCAAGATCAACGTTGACGCCGTGCGAGGCGACCTGCGCAAAATCAAGCGTGTCGGTTCCTTCGTCGTCCGCGATGAAATATCGCCCCTGCAGCTCGGGCGAAAAGGCGTACGTATCATTGCCGCTCCCACCATCGATGTGGGCAGATTGTGCATGGATGAGCAGTGTGTCGCTCCCATCGCCCGTCGATACGTCTGCCTCCGGGGCGACCAGAGTCACTACGTCGTTGTTGTCACCAGTCCAGACAAGTACGTGGTGAGGAGTATTGGTGCCGGACGTGAGATTCACGTCAACCGAGTCCCGTCCGTCGTGTGTTCGCACGTAGATCGTATCGGGGCGCTCCCAGATGCGCACATCGGACTGTTCATTGAGTTGTACCAGTTCTTCTGAAATAGCGACCTGGTCGTCCTGTGCTCCTCCGTGAACATGTAGCGTTCCATCCAATTCTTGAAACACTCCACCCTCAAAAACCTGCCACGATTCCGGCAAGTAATGCGCGGAGTCGTCAACAATCCGTACCGAAAGCTGATAGTCGTCGTCTGCGTCGTTGTCGAATAGCGGGCGGAAGCCAATCGTGTGCTCGCCTGGCGACAAGTCGCCAGGTGCCAATTCAAGCTGGTACATTAACCAACTGCCACCACCTTCGGGCATGAAAACGTGCGGGCCAGTGCCGTTGATCGATTCGGAATTCGTGCGATAGATTCCTAACTCTATCGGCGCATCCGATAATGTGGAGCTGTGGATTGTGTAAGTGACGAATAGTTCGGTACCGTTAGCATGAAAGCGGTTTACGACAAGGCGACCGGCTTCGACCGCTCCGATGTCGACGCTGGCACCAAGTTGCCGGGCGTATCCTTCTCCGCGACCATCGAACGGTATGCCCGCAGCGAAACTATTTTGTCCGGCGTCGGACGCCAACGATCCAGAGCGCGGAAAGTGAACGGGAAGGTTACCGCCGTAGTAACCGAGTGGAGTCAACGAAAGATTGTCGATATCGACATGGTTGTTTCTGGTTCCTCCACTGGCAAGTCCACCGTTGCCGTTACTGCCGATGATGTTGTTGGAGCTGCGGCTGTTTACTGTGCCGGCGATGTTGCTGGGCGCGCCGACGGGATGGATCACGTTCGCCGAGACGATGGAATTATACAGTAGCGTACCGCCGTCGGTGAAGATTCCGGCACCGCCAATTGCAGCAGTGTTGTTGGTAATGGTCGCGTTGGTGAACTTTACGGTAGAATCGTGAGAGAATACTCCGGCGCCACGATTGGCGGTATTGCCGGAAAGAGTGACATTTGTCAATTCGACGTCGGACAAAATGGCGTATAGTCCGCCGCCATCGTCGGCATCGTTGCCCCAAAGTGTTGACGAGTGGAGCTCCGTGACAATGGACTCATCGGCAACGTAGACACCACCGCCCAAAGTCGCGCGACTGTTACTGATTTCAGTTGAGCTGATAACGAGCGATGCGCCAGCGTGATAGATCGCACCACCGTATTGTGAGGCTTCGCTATCTGTGATCGCGACATTCTGTAACGTCAGGGCTCCACGATTGACGATACCACCGCCGTTATCATGAGTGGAACCAGATGTCAAGGTAAGATTCGAGAGAGTCACCGTTATGTCTGTCGTGATGTCGACCAGTGAGCTCTGGTAGCCACCGTCAATTCGCAACGTGGTGCGACCGGGCCCCACGATGGCCATGTCGCTGTCGATGAACAATGCAGGCGATGAAGCATTCCGCTGTGGCTGCAAGTAAATCACCGAAGACGAGGCGTCGTTCCCGGCAAATGGCAAGTCAAACGAGATCGTGTCAGGGCCGTCAAGAAGCTTTGCGAGGGCAATCGCCTCGCGCAGGCCAAGTTCCCCAGGCCCCAGCTCGTCGTCGACGACGTCGCTGACGTTGTCGACGGCCAGGAGTGCGCGAGTCGCTTCGTAGGCGCCAGCATCCGGAAGTAGTGTCTGGCCAGTGTGGAGCGATCCGCTACGAGATTGCCCGCGCTGGTCAATCAGCAGGCCTGCTGTGGCAAGTGCCATGTCGATGGCAATGCTGTCATCTCGTAGTGCGTGCGCACGCGTAGGGCCACCGTAGTGGCCCAGGGGGGCAATTCTGGCGTCGAGCGGATCAGTCGATAGTTCACCCCCCACGCGATTTGCTTGCCCGTCGCCACGATCGTCGTCCAGGCCGTTTCCGAGCACACTGTCGAAACCGATGAGGTTATGGTGACTTGTCGCCGAAAACGTTCCGCGAAGGTCGTCGGGCTGCCCGGATAAAAATGACGTATTAGTGGCAACTAATGAGTTCGTAAGCGTCACCGTCGCGGAGATTTCGGCAGCGATCCCGCCGCCCTCCGCCGCTTGATTGTCGGCAACAGTAATGTGCGAAAGCTCGGCCGCAACGCCAGCGATATGCAGACCGCCGCCGCTGTTTGCCGAGTTGCCCGAGAACGTTGAATTGGTGATGTGAAGCGCGACGAAGTCAGGACGGTCGTCAAGCTGGCGGATAGCCAGGCCGCCGCCCGTGCTGTTTGCCCCTTGTGCCTTGTTGTTGGCGAACAGGCTGCCGTCAATTGTGATCGTTTGCCCTGCGGCGTCGGAGGCGAGTCCGGCACCAAAGGTCGAGCTGCCAAGCAAGGTATTGCGTTCGAACGTGGTGGTATCGATGTGAAGTTGGCCACGTCGATTGCGCAATCCCGCTCCGGCAGTACCTGCCGAGTTGTCGAAAACGAGACTATGATGGAGTCCCAGATATCCTTGCTCGACATAGATCCCGCCCCCTTCGGCAGCCGCATGATTGTCTGCCACAGTGACGTCGTGCAAGATTAGCCGGCCGCCGTCAAGGAAGATACCACCACCAAAACGGCTCGTTCCTTCGACAATCGACATTCCGACGATCGTAGCATCTGCTCGTTCGGTTAGATGCAGCACCTGCGATTGATAGTCGCCACTGATCGTGAGCATGGAAGGACCGGGGCCAACGAGCGACACGGAGGAGTCAACAACGAGCGCGCTCTCGAATTCCTCTATAAGATCGGGGTCGATTGTGATGTGAATCGGCGGTCCGTGAAACAGCTCGCTCGAGAACTTGATGATGTCATGATGCGGCGTAGCGTTCGCGAGCGACAGGGCTTCGCGTAGACTAAGGTGCTGCAGATTGGCGGCCGGATTAGCGTCCAATTCATCAACGAGTGTGGTGACCAGCAGCGTGGCATCGGACGTATCGTAGAAGTCGACCGCCAACAGCTGTCTGGGCTCAAGAGCTTCGAGCGCGCCTCGACGCCGGCGCTGAGCTTTGTTGCGAGATTTCCGTTTGCGAGACATATTGCGCACGACGATCCTCCCAAAGGCACATGTCCTTTGGCTGATGGGCCGAATTCCAAGCGGGAAAAGGCGCATGAGTGGTGGATCTCGGGTGGTGGCGAATGCCAATGCCGAGTCATGACGCGAGTATGTGTATAACCCGATCCGCCGCGACTTGCAAATAGTGTAGAAAAGATCATGTTGTCGGCTGCCCCGATTGGGGGATGGGGCGGGGTGAGGGCCGTAGCGGGACCGCTTTCATCCGTGCAAAAAGCGGCTTCAGCACGAGCTTTCGCACAGCCCGCCCGTGGGCGGAAGGAGTCATTTCGCCAAGACCGGCGATAAAATTTGAACGCCTGGCGATGTCGCGGGTACACAATAGGCAATAAAACAACAAAAACTACGCATTTCTTGCCGCAAACGCTGAAGTGGATTGGCGTGCCGAACCAAGAATTTGATGCCTTCGTCGTTGAACATTATGCGAGGGTATTGCGCGCCGCATTCGTGCTAACCGGCACAGGTTGTCCATGCCGCCAGCGATGTTCTCAACATCGTCGGCCAGCATCCGGTGGGTGAGAGAATAACCGTAACCATCCGTCGAAATGGTGTCGTCAAGGAATTGACGGTTCCCTTGCATCCACGTCCCCTAGCGTTGTCTCACGAGTCTGCCTCGCAATTCCAATATGCGCTTCGAAATCACAATCCAGGTTATCTTGTCTACTCGTTTTATGGTGAGGCGGACGCGCAAACACCAAACACGCCGGACGGCAGATTCTCTACCGCGATTCTAGTTCAACCAACTCTCCCAACGATGCCCAGCAGCGGCACAACTCAAACGCAACGGACGATTGACCAAGGCATCTACTGGCTGGAGACCCAACAAAACACGCCACTGGCGGCGACGGTTACCGTCGAACGGTCGGGATTGGAGCGGAAACTGGATGAGCTTTCCAGTGAAGTGAAGACGCTGAAGGATTCGATCGCCGAGCTCAATCAACAGTTAAAACAGCTCAGCGAGAAGCCGTCGGAATAGCACGAATCTCGCCATCTGCGTTTGCATGGCTCCCGCCGACTTGCCACGCGTCCGGTCTGTCGACCGTCACCCACTTGCATCGCGGCAAATCGCCAACAGATCTCCGGCGGTGTCGGGAGCTATGGCGTGGCGATGGCGTTCCGTAATTGTTCCGGCGAGGCCGTGCCGGTCGTCCCCAATTGCTGGATGGTGATTGACGCGACAAGTGTGCCAACCTCGGCGGCTTCGGCGAGCGTGGCCCCGGCACAAAGTGCCAACACGGAGCCTGCCGTAAAACTGTCGCCAGCCCCGGTGGAATCGATTGGGCCGGCTACTTTGACGGCCGGTACCACTGTCCAGTCGGGGTCGCTTACTAGCACACCGCGATCGGCACGGGTTACCACGATCGGCGCGCCGTTGGACGCGCGCAACCGTACGATATGTGGTTGCAGTTCTTCGTCGGTCACACAAGTCCCTGGCGGTGGCTGGTAGATGCCCATCGCCTCGAATTCGTTGGCCTTGATGGTGACGTGTCGAAAGTCATGAATGCGAGCTCGGCTGTCAGCCCAGAAGACGATGTCTGCGTTCCGGCTGGCCGCCATGTTGACAGCCTCTCGCACGCGAGTCGTGACGCAGCCGCATTCGGGTTCATCGACCTGGTCGAGCACGATCACGGCGTCAACGTCTGGCAGGCAACCTTGCAGGGCGGCGATCATCGCGTCCTCGATATGCGGTGGTGTCGCCTGGCGGTTCTTGGTATCGTAGCGGCTGTGTTCGCCTGGCAGCCCCGCAATGCGGCTGTCGTGCGGCTTCAAGTAGGTCGGCGTGAAGCGTTCCTCGCAAACGGCCAGGTCATCGCAGCGGCAACCGAGCCGGACAAGTCCCCGCCGCAACTCCCATGACTCACCGTCGTCGCCCGTGTATCCAATCGCGCACAGATGTTGCGCTCCCAATGCCGCCAGGTTGCCGACGACGGTGCCCGCGGCACCGGGACTGCAGCGCATGCCGATCACCTGATGAGCCACCTTGCCCGTTTCAACACTTGTCTCGGCCAGTTCCGCATCCACCGTCAGGTACTTGTCTAAGAAAAAGTCACCCAACACCGCGATGCGGGCTTGAGGAAATGACGCGATCAGTGATTTCAGACGTTCGGGGGTCAATCTTGAATGGCTCATGCAGAAGCATATCCTTCCAATTCGTGCATCAATGTCAGCAAGAAGTCGCGGTTGTCGGCCTGCACATAATGCAGCTGCCCACCCATTCGCGCAAAAGTCTTGTTGTAACGCAGGTAGTAGGCCGGGTTATCTTCCGGTGGCTCGCCTTGTGACCAATCCCAGTTGCACTGGGCAAGATCGTTGACAACGATCTGGAAGTCATCGATCGACTCGTCGCGTTGCTTCGCCAGATTGCGAGCCATTGACAGCGACTTCTCAAAGATCATGGGGCTCATGACCGCCGATCCCATCGATAGATAGACGCCCCCTTGTAGCCGACTGACACCCTCGGCGTACGCCAGGAAATCGCGCTCGGCGGTGCGGCCAAGGCTGGCACAGTGATTCATCGGGTGATTGTAGATGATGTCGTGGCCGATCATGGGGTGGCCAGTCGAGGCGATTTTCAACCGATAGGCGTTGGCTTGCACACTGTATTGTTGGCTGGGATGTGCCACGTCCATGTGCCCAGCCGGCAATTGAAATCGCTCCACGATGGACAGCAAGTCCGCGGCCGCGGCCGACTGCGCCGGGTTGTCGCTCAGGTCCCTTTGCACTTCGTCGCGCAATTGATCCGCCGCTGGGATCGTTAACCCTTCGTTGTGAATCAATGCTCCCAGGGATTCACCGTAACCGAGACCCTCGTAGGCGCCCACGTTAAGCGCCAGGTTGACATAGAACCCCGTCTCCTGCCAGTTGCCGAACTGCCCGATTGACACCATCGCCCGAACGTCCTCGCAACTTTGCCCGATATAGGAGAATTCCCAATCGTGAATGATACCGGCGCCGTTGGTGGCCAAGTGCGTGAGCCAACCACGTTGCATCAATTCCACCATTACCGGGCCCAGACCGTTCTTGATGGCGTGAGCTCCGTAGGCGAGCATCACCGATCGTCCATGTTGTCGAGCCGTGGCGATGCGTTGGGCACATTGGGCGAGCAATTCATGTTGTGCGGCGGGAAGGGGGACTGGCTGACGGTCGATCGGTACTCGATCATGCGCGATCGTCTTGCGGTGATTGCGCGACTTCAGCGGCAGCATCTGCAAGGCGTGGCGGTCCAACTGAGGGTAGGGCATCGTGTCGTCTCTATAAAGGTCAACGGTGTTGCAATAGGTATCCGATCAGCGCTTCGTGCTGACTGAAGTCCGGCACAATCAGGTCAGCGCCTACGCCAATCAGCCGGTCCCGTTTCCACGGATCGCACTTGCCGCTGCGGTTCGCTTCGTCGCTGGCGACTCCCACTGCAATCCCACCGACTTGCTTTACGTTTTGAATTTCGACGTAGCCATCGCCGAATCCCACCAGTTGACGGGGATCTGCCTGAGTCGTTTTCAGGATCCGCTGGATGACCTGCGCCTTCGAAAACGTCTTGTAGTCGTCGACGGCACCGTAGATGTGTTGCCCAAAGAATTCTGTCAGTCCCAGTAGCTCGGCCTCTTCCTTAACAAACACTTCGTCGGTTCCGCTGGCAAGATAGAGTGCGATGCCGCGGTCTCGCAGTGCTTCGAGTAGCTCGCGACTGCCGGGGACCAACAAGTCCTTGGCGGGAATCGTGCCGTCGCTAAGGCCCTGGCGGCGAGCGGCGATGCGCTGCATGAGACGCTCATG
>JAGQPD010000261.1 GCA_020426865.1 Planctomycetales bacterium | reverse complement strand
GTTTGCACCGCGTGCTCAAGATGAAACTGCAGCGCCAGGGGGATACGTACCGGGCGGCGGCTGTCACCGTGTTTGCTCACATTCCGTCGCCCGTCGACATTGTATCGACGGCCAGCGGCGAGTTTTACGTAATCTCGCGCCGAGCGAAACAATTGTATCGACTTTCACCGAAGAAGCCACGCGAGCAGTGAGCATGTTGCGACGGTTTGACGTTTACCGCCTGCTTCCGCATGTTGGTGCGGTCACCGTGCCGGTTGGGTTATGGGCGATCACAATCCTGGTTTTAGGTATCGGGACTACCGGAAGTGTGGATCCGCAAGCGGGAGGCGCGATTTTTCGCGACCGCTGCGGTGCGTGTCACATTCTGGAAAAAGGGATTTCCACGCATCACGGTCCGAACCTGCATGATATCGGCACTCTTGCCGCCACACGGAAGCCAGGTCTGACCGCTGCCGAGTATCTGCTCGAGTCGATCCTGCAACCAGACGCCTATGTCGCCCCTGTCAATCGCCGAGGCATGCCGAAGAACGTTGTTGCCGAGCTATCCGACCGTGACATCCGAAACATCGTGGCCTATCTGGCCAGCCAGGGAGCCGAGCCGAACTACCGTGAAATCGAGCGGCTTGGCGTGCCAGACCTGAGCCAAAATGTGTCGTGCCGCACGATCACGCGGCATGACATGGAAGTAGCTGAGCGCGCGATGCGCGAAAAAGGAGAATGCCTGAAGTGCCATTCTCCGAATCGCAACGCCGAATATTCATTGAACGCCCCCATTATCTTCGGCATGGGGTTGACCGAAGAGGCAATTCGTCAGTCCATTCTGCAGCCGGATCAGGTTGTCGCCCCCTATTACCATAATGTTATTGTCCATCGCGCCGACGGTAGAATTGTGACAGGAAAGCTGATCGAACGCAACGACGATCATGTTCTGCTGCTGGTGCGCAATGAAAAGCAGGAGGCCAGCCCGTATTTTATACCCATTTCCGAGATCCAGACCGACGACGATACTCCCACTGGCAGCCCGCTCATTCAAATGTCGACCACCTCGCCGATGCCGGCCGGTCTTGACAAGCAGCTGTCACCCGAGGAATTGAATGCGATCGTCCTGATGCTCCGTCAACTGAACTGAGACAATTGCAGTCGCCGACCCGACCTGACAACCTGCTCATAGCGAACGTGGACGACACAATACAATGATGGGAACGATTCGGCGATGAAAGCCATTGACCTTTGCATCTTGCTTACCGGCTACACACTCGTGGTCGCGTTCGCGTCGCTCTGGGAGTTGATGTGGCATCGTCGGCGTCGCGCGCTGGTCCTCGTCGTCGTGGCCTTGGGGGGCGTTGTGGCCACAGCAGTTGCCGGGGCCTATTTGAAGCCTGGGACATCATACGGAACGCTTGTTCGGCAACTGGTTGCACAGCGCGACTCCAGCGCCGTCGTCGCGCTGGTGATCGGTGTTTCTGCGGCGACCGTCTGGCTTGGATTGCTGATGGATCGTTCGGGAGCTGAACGCCAGGGTGCTAAGGAACCGAACCGCCGACGGCATCGATACGCGTTAGCGGGGCAAGTCCTGGTCGCCGCCATGTTGCCGGCATCCGTCGTTGGGGTGGTCGGTGGAACGCAGGCATTTATTTGGAAAGACCTATCCGGTTTTCAGCGTGATCCTCCTGTCCGGGTGCATTCGGACAAATTCGTGATTGAGAAGGTGGCAGATTTGAACTTCATGCCAATTCGCGTGGCGGCATCAGCGGACGGGAAAGCCTATGTGTGCTACGACTATTTTGAACGGTGGGGGACGATTGGCGGAGCGATTGTCGAATTGCAGCGTGACGAGGCAACGGGCACTTTCCGGCAAAAGATCGTGGCCGATTCCACGCTGTTGATGCGCTCCTATGGCCTGGTAGCCCGTAACGGTGAACTGTTCGTATCGCGCAGCGGGGTGGCGGCACGTGCGTCGAAGGGGAGCGTAACGTATGAAGCGACCGGAGCAGTCACACGACTGCAAGACCTGAATGACGACGGATACTACGAATTTGCAGACGACATTGTGACAGGGCTACCAGGTGCTCGCGGCCCGGACACGATGCAGCAGAACAACGGCATTTGCTTTACTGACGACGGCACTTTATTTGTCACCGTCAGTAGTGCCGGAAATCGAACTTTGGATCCGCATCCGTGGTCAGGTTGTGTCTTGCGAGTCAACGCGGATTTTTCTCAGACGGAAGTGTTTGCTCGGGGATTTCGCAATCCCTTTGGAATTGCGATCGGGCCCGACAACGAAGTGTTCCTTACCGACAATGACGTGGATGAAAACCCCGGCGATGAATTGAATCATGTTGCCTTGGGCGAGCATTACGGTCACCCGTTTGTGGTTCCTCATGAATCAGGGGTTGTCAGCGAAGGTTTTCGGGGGCCGATTCACGTTGGTGAATTGGAATCGAACTATCTTGGACTGGTCTACGCCACTTCCGCGGCACTTCCCGCCGAATTTCGCGATTGTTTTTACATGGCAGACTTCATGCAGAATGCGATTTGGCAAGTGCGAGTAGCACGCGATGTCGACACGTACAAGGTAACCGACGTGATTCGGTTTGCGACGGTCACGACACCGGTGGACATCGCCGTGACGCCGGAAGGGGAGTTTTTCGTGATTTCCCGCAACACGCAGAACGTATATTCCATTCGGCCAACAACGGCAGTAGTGCGGGGGACACGGTAATGCCAACAATGGCTACAAAAGGCCGTTGGACGATGGTCGGACTTGCCGTCGTCATCCCTCTATCTGTCTTGGCTGCCACGACCTTTGTGATGTCGATACCGCCCGATACCCAGGGGATTGACGTGGTAGCTGGGCGGGAGTCCTTTCGGGCTCATTGCGGCTCGTGCCATTTCGCCAAGGAGGGATTTCCGGCTCATCACGGCCCAAATCTATTCGAGATCGGCAAGACGGGAGCCACGCGTCGTCCGCAGCAATCGGCGGAGGCCTATATTCTGGAATCGATTCTCGAGCCGGGAGTATTTGTTTCGCCGAGCGGCCGTCCCGGTATGCCGCCCAATGTCGCGGCCGACCTGGCGCCTGATGAGATCCGAAACATCGTCGGTTTTCTCGCCGCGCAAGGTGCATTTCCTGATTATCGAGAGTTACGAACCTTACCCATTCCGGACCGGCGTACCAAGCAAATGACGCCGACGGTCGTCCGCCGTGATGACATGGAGATGGCGGAGCGAATTCTGCGTGAGAAGGGGGCCTGCCTGCAGTGCCATTCCTTTTATAGTACGCCCGACGAACTCGTCAACGCACCTGGGTTGTTCGCTGTCGGACTGGTCGATCCGCAGGCGATCGAATTGTCCATTCTCGAGCCGAATCGTGAAATTAAAACCCCCTATCAAACCGTTGTGGTTCAGCTTCCCGATGGCCGTGCCCTGACCGGGCAACTGTTATCCCAATCCG
>JAGQPD010000260.1 GCA_020426865.1 Planctomycetales bacterium | reverse complement strand
TGTTCTTGACGACGGTGTTTCTCGTCGGCGGGGGGGGCACAACAATTGCCGCGGAAAGCAGCAATGGCCAGCCTACGCAGGTCGAAGTGCTACCCACGCCTCCAGCTGAATCGGCCGCTCCCTCAACTGCGGAAATTCATCCACGTCCCCGTACGATGAATTCGATCCTCGAGAGTACCGATGATGCAGCGCCACTTGCAATAACAGGGCAAGGAACAACAGGGCAAGAGTCGCCGGGAACGGAGGTCAGTGATCACGTCCCTGCCGAAGTGGGACCGGCCGGCCACATGTCGGACGCTGACGTACCACAACGAACCGTAACGCCGGTTGTACCACAGTCGGTGGTGTCAACGCAGCGAGCAATTTCACGGCAAGGGGACATTCCGTCACGAGCGAGTGTGCGGGCGCGACCAGTTGTTCCAAGTCAACCGCCGGTAACGACTCGCGTGCCAACTCAGGTCGCGACAGCATCGCGCGTTGTCGCTTCCACGCCAGCGATGCGCGTACCGACGACGGGGACGGCACGTTATGCACAAGCTTCTTTGCCCGTCTACCAAGCGCCGGCTGCGGGAACTGTGGTTGTACCTCAACGGGTACTCGTAGTCACCGATCCGCGGGGATTGGCCAACGGTCGGGTGCAGCGTGCGGTGGCGCGGGCTGTCAGCACGGCGCCAAATATTCCGACAGCAGTGCTAGTGCCGGCAAGTTCCCTAGCCCCAGGTCAAGCAAACAGTGCGGGACCGCGACGGATTTTCCGTGGCGGTGGCTTTTTTCGACCCTAGTGCGGACCCGACACGGCTGAAGTTCGGATCGGCTAGGTAAACTCGCGCGAATATTGCGGCGGGACGGTTGTTGAGGGTCGTGGTGCGTACAACGAAATGTATGCAGACGATGTCATGATTAAGTCGAACGCTTGGAGAGGACGACGCCCTCTATCCGCCAAGCGAGTAGACGATGATATCATATTTGACGAACCCGGTTTTTTCGGCCATGTTGCTCGTATTGGCGGGCGCATTGATCTGTCATGCGATGTGGATCAGCTGGCATCGCGTTGATCGGACGTCGCCAGATGACGCGGGTGGTGAGGATGATCAGCGCGAGCTTCACGAAACGATCCGGCAACTTGAATTGCAGCTGGACGACGAACGAGCATCCCGAAGCCAACTGCACGTCGACTACCAACGGCTGATGGCGGACTTGGACGCGATCCAGCAGCAACACAATGAATTGCGTGAGCTGCAGCAGCAACTGTCGGCGGCACATACGGAGGAAGAGAGTGCGGAGCTGCGTAAGTTATTGGATTTCAAGCGTGACGCGTTAATTGGGCTTGAGCAGGAGCGACATCGTCGTGCGTCATTAGAAATGAATTTGCGAATCGCCGAGAAGGATGTTCGGCGCTTGCGGATCGACGCTGACCACGTCGGACGGTTACGACAACAGAACAAGCAACTGCGAGGGGAAGTGCGGTCAGCTCAAGAGGAAATCGCACGGTTGACAGCGAGTGCGAAGGATGCAACGGAAGCCATAGAGAAATCGCAAGAGACGACCACGGTGTTGCGAAAAGCGATGGAGCAGTTGCGAGTGACGGCGGACCGATTGCAGCGGGAGCGCGACGAATTGGGTGAAACGCTGCGTCGTGAACGGGCAATACACCGGGACATCGAACAGACATTGCAGGCCAAGACGAGCGCTCTGCAGAAGATATCCAACGAGGCCCGAGCGTTGCGAGTGGTGCGTGAACGACAGGCGCTGATGCAGACACGTTGTGAGGAGGATGCACAGCGCATGATGCAGCTTGTCGAGGAGTTGAATCGCGTTCGAGAGACGGAGCAAGCAGCCCGGGCTGAGATTTGTGACCTGCAGTCACGGCTGGATCATTGGCGCGGGCAGAAAGACGAGGCGACGGCACAACAGCAAGAGTTGTTAAAACGTTGCCGCGATGAGCACGAAAAACGAGTTGCGATCGAGTCATCGATATCGACCATGGCGCAGAAAGTTGAGCAACTTGAGGCGCTGCCGCGGCAACTGCGCGAATTGCGTGAAAAGAATCAACAGTTGGCGACGCTGCTACATCGACAGACCAAGGAGCTGACGGAGCTATCACGGCAGCGGGATTCGGCGCTGGCAGCGGAGGCGCAAGTACGCGATGCGATGGCGAGGCAGCGGGACCGCATGGAACGGATTGACGCGGCAGAGACACAGCGGGACCAAATGCTTGAGGAACTCAAACGCGTACGCAGCGAGCAGGCTCGGTTGATGGTAGTCGTCAAGCGCGACCGCGAGCGGATGCGGCGATTGGAGGGACGATCGCAGGCACTGGATAGCTTGCGATCGGAATACCGCAAGGTGAAAGAGACGCTGGTGACGATGGAACCGCAATTTGAGCAATTGCAACAGGAACGCGATAGTGCGATGGTCGACTCCGAGCACGCTGCGAAGACGATTGCACAACTGCGAGCTCGATTGGGAGACGCCGTCATAGCGAGTCGGGCTGCTCGGCAGCGGAAGCTGGAATCGTTGCGAGCCGAAGCGGAAACAAGATTGCGTGCGGAGATGGGGGCGGAAGACGAAGGGTTCCGACACGATCCAGTGTTGGGATTGATCTACACCGCCAAGCCCGACCATATCGACGATTTGAAGCAGATCTCCGGCGTAGCTGATTGGCTGGAACGCAAACTCAACAGCTTTGGAGTTTACACCTATGCCCAGATCATGCGGTGGGACGCATCCGCGATTGACGAATTTTCGCGGATGTTATCGTTCCGTGAGCGAATTCGGCGGGATGACTGGGTCGGGCAAGCGAGACGGTTGTTTGAGCAGCAACATGGCGACCGTTCGCACGCGGCGTAACCCAAAGCCAGAGCAACGCCCCCGCTGGCCGCGCCAGCAGTAAGCTTTCCAAATTAATCATTTTTCCCATGGCGTTTCGACTTAACAAACTCGGCTTGAATCGAAGAGACTCTACCATCCGGCCCGCTACTGTAAGTCAGTATTAAATTGCCGAATTAAATATTTTCTTCTGATGTTTCGACTTGGCAATCGCGAGGGCCTGAATCGTAGAGACTCTACAACCTGACTGTTAGAATAAAACTGGCAAATTAAATCTAAATCCTTTAGCGTTTTCGCTTGGCTATTTCGGCGGCCCTAATCGAAGAGACTCTACCATCCGACCAGCCACTGTATGTCAGTTTTAAATTGCAGGATTAAATATTTTCCTCTGATGTTTTGACTTGACCATCGCGCGGGCCTGAATCGTAGAGACTCTATAACCTGGCTGCTACAACCTGGCTGTCAGAATAAACCTGGAAAATTAAATTGAATTTTTTCTAGCGTTTCGGCTTAGCCAGCTCCGCGGCCTGAATCGTAGAGGCTCTACCGTCCGGCCGCTAGTATCTGGCCGCTGCGAACCACATCGCGTCGGCCGCGCTTGCCGCAGCGATCAGCGTCCTGCGGCTCGACTTCGTTTTCAACGGCCGCTCGTAGTAGCATCTGCTGCGTTACACAACAGACGGTCTCGCCCAGCAC
>JAGQPD010000259.1 GCA_020426865.1 Planctomycetales bacterium | reverse complement strand
CCCAGGGCCGAAGGCCCGACACAATTGTGTTACGGTCCAGCGCCGGGATCGTGCTCGTACTCGGCATCGCGTACTCGTCGTCGCTCGACAGAGGTTCGACATTCGTTCCATTGTTGGCGCAATCATCGAACACGACGAAGTGGCATGCGGGTGTTCTACGCCAGCGCGTCGTGCGTCGCGGCGAATCGGCCCTGCGGCGTTGCCGCGATACGGCTGGGGACAACCGTGGAACTTTGGCAGAACTTGATGATTGCCGGACGACCCGGCGATAAGCACTCCGGGAGGGTGCTATTGTTGATGGCGTTGTCAAATCGAGCGCGGAGGGACGGCAGCGAGACGAATCCGACGCGCTACTCGACTGGGTAGACTCGGCAACGTTGCCTCAGTCGGCCCTATCTGGCCTGCGCAGACACCTAGCAATGCTAGGTATTGATACCTATTGGTTCGGTCCGCCGTGAAGTGTGTTTTTTCATCGACCGTGCGACCAAGTCGCAATTTCGGCCGATTCGATTACCCTGCGGACGATGGGTCGTTGACGGGTTGATGGGACATGGGTTCGAGGCTTTCCAGCAAGACCTTGTCTACCTTTCGTTTCGTGGCTGCCACGATCGTAATCCGCAGATTGCCTATTTCCAGCGACTCGTTCGCCTGCGGAATCCGTCCCAATCGGCTGACTACAAAGCCACCGATCGTGTCAAAGTCATCGGTATCGGGCAGGTCAAGCCCAAGCTGTTCGTTGACGTCCGCCAAATGAGCTCGGCCATGAATCTCAGCAGTGTTTTCGTCGATGCGATGGATTTCGTCGAGATGTTCTTCGTCGTCGTATTCGTCGACAATTTCACCGACGATTTCTTCCAATACATCCTCAATCGTCACGATTCCGGCGAACGCCGAATACTCGTCGACGACGATCGCCAAGTGATTGCGAGTCTGAAGAAAATCGGACAGCAATTGATTCAGTCGGCGGGCCTTGGGGACTGTCGAAACAGGCCGGAGGATCTCGCGCAATGATCGTTGCGGCGGCATTCCGTCGCGACCGATCTCGGCTAACAGATCCTTGACATACAAGATACCCACGACATTGTCGTAGTCCCCGTCGAAGACGGGAATTCGAGTGCGTCCCACGTCGGCAACGAATTTCAGGATGTCTCCCCACGGTAGATCGATGGAGAACAAATCAACGTTCGAACGCGGCGTCATGATATCGGCAACGTCGGCGTCGCGCAACTCAATGACACTTTCAATCATTTCCCTCGCATCGGCCTCAATATGGCCATCGCGAATTCCCTCCGTCACAATCGTACGGATTTCATCTTCGAAGGCCTCTTCGTCGGACTGTTCCTCTTCGTCGGCGGCCATGCGGCGAAACATCGCTTCCAGAGCAACCTCGACAAAGGAAAGGGGGATCATCCCGAACGAGGCGATCCGCAGGATGCGCCAGCTGTGGTAAAGCAGCGACGCCGTCCATACACGCGAAATGGCAGCGGGCAGCCAGACCCCGACAAACAATACCGCAATCGCGCCCCCCAACGTCATTCCCAAGATCTGTGCCATCGTGGCGGTCTGCCACTGCTCCGACAATTGTGCCCAGCTGGCCAACGTGCCAATCAACAGAAGGACGGCCAAGTGTCGGAGGCTTTCCATTCCCAACGACACGTCTTCGTAACTGTTGATGATCTCGTCGAATCGATCGCGGCGGTTCTTTCGTCGGCAAAGATCCTCCAGATCGTGCCAGCCGATCTCGTAGATCAACCGAGCCCCAAGGGAAGAGAGGAACAACGCGAACAGCGCCAATAGTGCCAACCACAGGACGCCCGATGCCGTCATGACTTGCCATCTCCCTCACTGGCCGACGCAGGCGCCCCCGCTGTCGTGACCTCCCGCCATCGTGCCTCCATGCCCAGGCCATTCAGGACACTCGCTTCCGCTGCTCGCATCCTGGCTCGATCTTCATCCGCATGATCGTCGTGGCCGATCAAGTGCAACATACCGTGAACGAAATACAAGAGCAGTTCGTCCTCCGCGGCCCACTGGTACCGAGGCGCCTGCTGCCGCGCCATTTCGGCACTGATGATAATCTCGCCCTCCACCTGGTCGTCACGCTCATCGAACAAGAAACTCAGAACGTCTGTGGGATAATCATGTTGGAGATGTCGGCGATTGAGTTGCTGGATCTGCGGATTATCCAGTATCGCGACGCTAATCGTGGCCCGTGCGAACCGGCTTCCCGCGAGGATCCGTTGAACCGCTGACGCGAACCGCTGGCGATCGACAGGAACCGTCGTATCAGCAAGGTGCCATTCGAGGCATATCACCGTGTCCGCAGTATTCATTAGGCCGTTTGTTGGTCGGGATACTTGACTCGACCATGATACATCGCCGCGAGTGATTTCACGAGGCAATCCTGGACGGTTCGCAGCTCCTGCAGCGTCAAGCCGCACTCGTCGAACTGGTCGTCCAGCAGTTTTTTCATGGCAATGTCATGCACCAGGCTTTCGATGCGAGCGGGTCCGGGGTCGACAAGCGTTCGTGAGGCACTTTCGACGGCGTCGGCCAACATCAACACGGCGGCCTCTCGAGTCTGCGGCTTAGGTCCAGGATAGCGATAGCTTCCTTCGTCCACGACGCGTGAATCAGGATCCATCTCCGACTGCTTGCTGGCCCGTTCGAAGAAGAATTCCACCAACGTCGTACCGTGATGTTGCAGGATCATATCGACGATGCTCTTGGGCAGTCGATGTTGGCGCGCCAAGTCGGCCCCGTCCTTCACATGGGCAATAATGATCAAGGTACTCATTGCGGGCAGCAATGTGTCATGGCGATTGCCGCTGCGACCTTGATTCTCCACGAAGTAACCAGGCTTGAGCATCTTCCCAATGTCGTGAAAATAGGCACCCACGCGGACCAGCAGCCCGTTTCCACCGATGGCATCTGCCGCCGATTCGGCCAGCGACGCGACGTTGATCGAGTGGTTGTACGTTCCCGGTGCCCGCCGCACAAGCTCCTGCAATAACGGGTGCGAAACGTCCCCCAATTCCAACAGACTTAGCTCCGTCTGCACGTCGAAAATACGTTCAATAAACGGTAGCAAACCGGTCATCAACACGCCCGACAAGGCGGTCCAAAACGCGTACCACATCGCCGTTTCGATCAAACTGCCATCCAGCCAATGACCAGAGACCAGGCCGGCACCGATCGCCGTCAAGAACACAACCGCCGCGGCGGCGGCCCCCACATAAATCAACTTCGTGCGACTACGGACATCGCGCAACAATAGGATCGTTACCGCCAGCGCCGCCGTAATTACCACAAACTCATTCAACCCCTGCCCGAGCGACAAGACCACTACCAGGGAAACGACCGTGGAAAACAATAACGCTAATTCCCCGTGATGGGCGATCGCCACGATCATGGCAAACAACATCAACGCCACCACTTCCGAATGCCGCACACCGTGTCCGCAGATCCAACTGGCAATCACCGTTACCGCGATCAACGACTGAAGCATGATCAAACGCCGCAGATCCAATAGCAAGTCATGGTGTCGGTAATAACCATATGCACCACACAAGACGTACAGCGCGATGAACATGCCGAATCGCGATAGACGAAAGAATAGCAATTGCCATGTTGCCAATTGCGCGACATACGCTTTGTGTTCCGTCTCCAAGAGCGCCTTGGAACGCTCTTGAATCGGTTCCGCAGCCGCCGCCAACTGGTCTCCAGGCTTGTAGGTATCCATCACCTGCTGCACCTGCTCGGCCGCCAAATCCGCCGCTTCACGCGAGGCGTTGCGATTGTACGTCAACGTGATCGGCAACCGGGTGGATAACCAGGCGTAGACCCGGTCGGCAACGATCGGCGGCGTCAGCTGCTTGGACAATTCCTCCTGCAACGTTACCGTCGCCTCGGCAATCCGCACCTTGTTGACGTCGACCAAAATAGGATTCGGATCTTCGCTACTGCGTCGAACGCGAATTTCCGTTTGACTCCCCTCACCGTTTTCAAAGCTGTGCTGGAGCTTTTCCAACAACCCGAAGCGTTCGAGATTAATAAATGCCAACTGAACCGCTTTGTCGAAATCTGCCAAGTCGGGGTCGTTTCGCAAAGCCTCGCGCAACATTTCGAATTGATGAGCGCGCACGTCGTCCGATAGTGCCTCTTCCCCTTCGCTAGGAGGCACGAAGAATTCGTCCCACACCTTCCGATCGAATTTCTCATACGACTCAGCCCGCAGCAACTCAAATACGCGACCCTTCAATTTCTCTCGCAATTGTACCAGCAGCTGTGGGTCGTTTTCGTAGATGCACTGAATGCCGCGACGAGCCTTTTCCTTCTCTTCCGCCGTCGCCTTCTCGTTCTTTACCTTGAATTCCACCCGCGCAACAATGTTTCGCTGCGGCATCTGCCCAATTCGATAGGGAAAAGGGGGCGACCACGCCGCGGTTGCCAACCACATGACAAGCGACGCGATGACACAGACGCCTAGCCGCAATAGCACGTCGCCACGCCGTAACAACAGCAACCCCCGCTCCCATGGGCTGGGGGGCAGTTCCAACTGAGCGACCCGCTCCGATCGTTTTCGCGCTTGATTTCCCGTAGACATGTCACCTGTTTGTCGTCGCCGTGTCGATTCGACCAGCAACTATTGCTTTCTTCGCTTGGGAGTTTCCTCGTACGCCCGAACAATGTCCTGCACCAGGCGATGCCGGACGATGTCTGCCTTGGACAAACGAATCTGGCACACACCGTCAATGTCCTTCAAGCGATACAACGCGTCCGCAAATCCGCTGCGCGTGTGCGATGGCAAATCCACCTGCGTGCTGTCTCCGGCAATCACGATCTTCGATCCACGCCCCATCCGTGTGAGAAACATCTTCATCTGAGCCACCGTCGTGTTCTGCGCCTCATCAAGAATGATGAACGCCTCATTCAACGTGCGGCCGCGCATGTACGCTAACGGGCAAATCTCGATCGTGTCCCGCTCAATCAATTGCCGAGCCAGATCGTAATCCATCATCTCATACAACGCATCCAACAGCGGCCGAAGATAGGGATTGATCTTTGCATATAAATCACCCGGCAAGTAACCGAGACTCTCGCCCGCCTCGACCGCCGGCCGTACCAAGACAATTTTACGCGTCTCCTGGTTCTTGAATGCCTCCACCGCCATGGCAACCGCCAGATAGGTCTTCCCCGTCCCCGCCGGTCCAACCGCAAAGATCAGATCGTGCTTGCGTATCGCGTCCACGTACGCAATCTGCCCCGGCGTCCGCGGACGTACCTCCCGCCCTGTCGCCACGATCTTGATCGGATTCCCAGTCCCCGGCCCCAACTCGTTGCGTCCGGTTACCAATGCCAACACTTGCGCTACCTCGGTGGCATCAACACTCCCCGTTCGCTCGGCAATTCCCTTCAATTGCTCCAACGCCGCCGTCGCCTGAGTCACCGCGTCCTGGGGCCCCGCGACATAGATCTTGCCGTTGCGGTGGGTGATGTCCACACTCAACGTGTCGCGTATTCGATGGAGATGCTGGTCGCGTGCCCCAAACAATGAAAGCGCCGTTTGGGGATTAACCAGCGTGATCGTTGCTTCGCTCATTCGTGGATGAACGGCCCACTACGTGACCGCTCTGCCAGCCTCCCGGGACCAAGACAAGGATTTTACCGCCCTTAACTATACTATCCCATCACCACTAAAGAAAACCGGTGCCCAAGTGAATCGCCGCAAACCATTACCACAAAAGCACTTAGGCAATCCAACGTTTCCCAATAGGCCGTTGGATACGTTCCGAATGTGACACGAATCTCGTTTGTAACGCCAATGCGCGCCAACATAAGAACCGGCGATCCTCACCATCGCAATACACCGCCACTAGGGAAGCACTACCGGCTCGCCGCCGTCACGCGTTGCCATCGGCGAAAGCAATACCGCCCCGCCGGTGACGAACCGAACACTTCCGTCCACAAACGCAACATTCTCTCCACCGGAATGACCGCTTCCGGCAAGCGACAACACACTATTGACGTCCAAGTCCTCAGGGCTGGACCAGTGCACTCCCGCCGTCGACGATTCTACGATCAACAGCGTGTTGGCCATGCCATCGGTGATATCTGCAAGTCGAACGCCATTGGGCCCGGTGAACACAGTTTCCGGTCCGACAATCGCCAAGTAATTGGTCGTGACCGACATGGGGCTGCCTGTTGGATCGCTCGGACAACGGAACACATTGGGCATCTGTTGGGACGCCGCAAGATTCTGGGGGCTGTCCCATGGTTGCGAGGTATCGAATTGCGAATAGAGTGCCTGTTCGCCCAAATATGGGAGAATCAATACGCGCCAGCTGACCGTCGGATTGCCGTTCGCGTCCGTCGCGTAAGCGGGGGGAAGCGTACCGTTGGCCTGTTCGTAACTCACAATCGCCAACGCGATACCCCGCATGTTGTTCATGCAAGTGGTTCGCCGCGCGGCCTCGCGGGCGGCATTGACGGCTGGCAACAGCAGCGCGACCAACCCGCACATCAACATCAGTCCGATCACGCCAATCGCGGCCATGATCACGAAGGCAACGGTCATGCCCGCGCCCGACGAGGATTTCTGGGAAGGCGGCCGCACTTGTGACGTAAGTTGGGGCACGGTAACCTGCTGCCCACATTCCCGGCACGGCCCGGATTGACCAGCAAACTTGTCTTCCACGAGAGTTTTGTGTCCACAATGCGGACACTCAAAGTGAATCGACATGGTTCACCTCACAACGAAATTTTTCGCTGGCTTATTCACGTGGCGATCTTGGCGAGCAACTGTCCGGTCGCAACCTGATCGCCGACAGACACGACGATCTGTTTCACAGTCCCCGACGAGGGGGCCGATACCGCGACTTCCATTTTCATCGCCTCAAGTACCAACAACGGGTCACCGGTCTTCACTCGGTCGCCAGGCTTAAGCTTCAATTTCAGTACAACACCAGGCATTTGCGCCGCCACGTCGACCACCGGTGCGTTCCCGGAATCACCGGGTGATTTTTCAGCGGATCGTTGCGTCGAAGTGCGTGCGTCGCGCTGCATCTCCACATTATACACGTTGCCATCCACCGTGACTCGATTGCCCTGGAATGCGAGCCAATACTCTTTTCCGTTGACAACTAGTTTGTATTCGGCCGGTTTGCCGGGATCGGTCGGAGCGGCTGCGGCGGGCTGCTCCACCTTCTTGCGAATCCCCAACTCACCTTTGCCTTTGAGAAAGGCCAGTCCTTTCTCCTTGCAGGTAGAGACGATGAACACGTTTTCGTCATTGACGGGCAGTTTTTCGTGCTCGAGTACCTTGCGTGCCGCATCTACGCCCTTTCGCGGGTCTTCGTCGTTCAATTCGAGAACTGGTCGCGTTGTTGGCTGGAGCTCCAATTGCTTGGCCGCCAGTTGGACAATTTCCGGATCGGGCGGCACGGGCGTCTTGCCAAAATAGCCCAAGACCATCTTCCCATACGGCTCGGCGATCTTCTGCCAAGGCCCAAACATCACGTTGTTGAACGCTTGCTGGAAATAGAACTGCGATACGGGCGTTACCGACGTTCCGAAACCACCACGCCGGACAACGTCGCTCATGGCTTTGATCATGTCGGTATAGCGGTCCATGATGTTATTGTCACGCAGCATTTGCGTGTTTGCCGTCAAGGCACCGCCAGGCATGGGGCTCCAGGGAATCAGCGGTTCGACCGCCGTGGCTTCGGGGGGAAGAAAATAGTCCTTCATGCAATCCTGAAACACTTCTTCGGCTTGCCGTATTTTGTCAATGTCGACGTCCAGCGTGAATTCGCTGCCTCGAAGGGCGTGCCACATCACCAGCACGTCGGGCTGACAAGTACCACCGGAGCATGGGGCAAGTGAGAGATCGATGGCATTGGCACCGGCATCGATGGCGGCCTTGTAGGCTAACACACTGACACCGGCGGTTTCGTGCGTGTGGAAGTGAATGTACGCATTGGCGGGCAACATCTTCCGAGCCCGCTTGATGGTTTCGTACACTTTGGACGGGACGGCGGTCCCGGACGCATCTTTGAAGCAAACTGCATCGAAGGGGATTTCGGCATCGACAATCTTCTGCAACGTTGCTTCGTAGAAGTCGGCATCGTGAGCCCCTTCGCAGCCCGGCGGTAATTCCATCATCGAGACAACGACCTGATGCTTCAGCCCGGCTTCGACAATGCATCGCCCGCTGTGGACGAGGTTGTCAACGTCGTTGAGCGCATCGAAATTACGGATAGTGGTCATGCCGTGTTTCTTGAATAGCTCCGCATGCAACTTGATGATGTCGCTGGATTGCGATTCAAGCCCAACGACATTCACACCGCGAGCCAACGTTTGCAGGTTCGCTTCGGGACCAACCGTTTTGCGGAATTGGTCCATCATCGCGAAGGCGTCTTCGTTGCAATAGAAATAGAGCGATTGGAAGCGTGCTCCCCCCCCTGCTTCGAAATAGGTAATACCCGCATCTCGTGCGGCCTCGAGGGCCGGCAGGAAGTCTGGGGTCAATACACGCGCACCGTAGACCGACTGAAAACCGTCACGGAACGCCGTGCACATGAAATCAATTTTCTTTGCCACCATCGACCTCGCAAGATCTGCCGTGATATCAAAAGGTTACAGCAAAACCGACCAGAGCACGCCGGCGGCGACCGCTGATCCAATCACACCCGCTACGTTCGGTGCCATTGCGTGCATCAGCAAGTAATTGTGCGGGTCCTCCGCCTGGCCAATCATCTGGGCGACTCGCGCCGAATCCGGCACGGCGGAAACTCCCGCAGCACCGATTAAAGGATTGATCTTATCGGTTAAGAACAGATTCATGAACTTGGCGAACAGCACTCCCCCCGCCGTCGCGATCGCGAACGACAACGCCCCCAAGCCGAAAATCATCAATGACTGGGGACGCAGGAATGTCTGAGCCTGCGTGCTGGCTCCCACCGATACCCCCAGTAGCACCGTCACGATGTCAATCATCGCGGTCCGCGCCGTCACCGCTAATCGCTCGGTGACCATGCTTTCCTTCAGCAAGTTCCCGAAGAACAACATCCCAATTAACACCAAGGAACCGGGGGCAATCAGGGTACAAATCAGAAAGGCAGCCACCGGAAAAATGATCCGCTCACGCTTGGGAACCGTTCGGGGGGCCTTCATCCGAATCAATCGTTCGTCGCGCGTCGTCAGCAACCGCATGATGGGCGGCTGAATCACTGGTACCAACGCCATGTAAGAATATGCCGCGATGGCGATCGCCCCTAGCAAATCCGGCGCCAGCCTCGATGCCAAGAATATGGCCGTCGGGCCGTCGGCTCCACCAATGATTCCAATCGCCGCTGCCTGTTCCGGCGTAAATCCAATCGCCATCGCACCCAACAGCGTCAGGAAGATTCCAATCTGAGCTGCCGCCCCCAACAAGATCAATTTGGGATTCGAGAGCATTGTCGAGAAATCTGTCATCGCTCCAATCCCCAAGAATATCAGCGGAGGAAATATTCCCTGGGATACACCAAAGTAAATGTAACTCAACACACTCCCCGATTGATACGTCACCGTACCATCGCCATTGACCGTCAACCCGCCCTGATCGTAAACACTGAGTGCCATCGAAGCGATGGTCGGAATATTGCCGATGATCACACCAAACCCTATCGGCAACAACAACAGTGGCTCGTAGTGCTTCACGATCGCTAAAGCGATGAAGGCGACGCCGATGATAATCATCACCACATTGCCCAACTCCATCTGGGCAAATCCTGTCGTCTTCAAAAACTCGACAAACATCTGCATGATTGCGGCCCTGTTTCCCTCAATCTCTGCCTGCGTCCTCATCGGATCAGCGGCACGCTACCTACGAACAACTCCCACAATACTCATCGCAACAAACATTCGGACTCACTTCACCCCACCATCTCACGTCGCATTCGGCACCTTCGGCGATGACGGCTGCGAGGCAGTCCGCAATACCTCCTGCTGCAGGACATATCCGATCGCCGCCACGATCGGCAACTCATCCGACGGCAATTGCTCGTCCGGTGGCGGCGATCCCGCATGGTCGTGCACCGCCGGTAGATACGGATCGATGAATCTCAGTACGTGCGGTAGGGAGCCGATAAAAGATGCAATCAGCGTGAGCGCCACAAATACGATGACCATCCCAGTGATCGCAATCGCCATTCCGTTTCCGTCACTGATCCGCGTCACATCAAAAGTAACGCCGACGCCATTTCCCTGTGCCAACAACACGATCAACACGTCTCGTTCCTCTTTTCTCGCACACCACTGCATTGCCTATCAAACCACCTGTCGCATTACCACCATCTCAGCGACCGGCGATTGTAAAGTATCCAACGCCCGTTTCAACTCGGGTACCCCTCCAGCAATTCCCGCCATCGAATCAGATCTGTGAATACTCCAATGGGGTTAGAATGTAGTCGGTGATGTTCGACACGGTGTCCTTATATTGAGGATCGGCACTGAGCGTCTTCCATCCTGCATCATTGCGGAACCGATCCCACGCGGCATCGCGAGCCACCATGTCGTCAAACACCAGCATGTACGTTAGATTGGGCATCCGACTGCCGATGATCGTCTCACCAAAGAAAACGGGCTGCAACCCGGTACGACGAAAAATCTCAATTTCTCCCCCGTCATTGAACATCTCGATCTTCTTCTTGGCAGCCCGGCTACTGTGGCTCTCATAAACCCGCAATTCAAAGATCCGCTTCTGACCGGCCTCATGCTGCGGCGGCACTTCCACTCGCGGCATCCCGGCAAACGCCACCATCAACGAACTCTCCATTCGCACATAATTGGGATGCGATAATTCGGCACCTAGAAAACTGGCCCCATCGCGCAGGAACTGGGCGTCATCGGCCAACCGGTCCGCAAACGTCGCGACGGATTCCAGGCTCACATGCGGTATCAAAATGGTGACGCTCGGTTTGCTTGGGCCGTATTGCGTTTGAAAAACGCCAATCGGTCCCGTTCCGGCGCGTCTAGCGGCCGGGAGGGCGACACCCTCAAGAAACTCATGAAATGCTTTCCGTCCGTCCCCCGGCAACAACTGGTACTCACGCCACTCCAAATAGTGACGCGATCCCCCCAACACGCTCCCCTCCCCTTCGGCCGCTGTCGCAGCCGCTAGTGAAATTCCCGTGGTCGCCAAGAAGTCTCTCCGTTTCATAGGTCACTCGCAATTCGCATCAATCCAGCGGCACAATTGAATTTATTGCGACCGTTGTATCCCTTCCCGGCCCCCTTCGCAACGGTACTCGCAGCAGAACCCACAGAATCAGCATTGCTGCACCGACCGAAGGCAAGACAAATAAAACTGCAGTGGGGCGATAAGCCGGGTTTTGTACTCGGTATGCCAACACACCAAGTGGGAATCATTTATCTAGGATGACGATTGCCCGTCACCTCGTGCGACCTACCCGGGAGTCATTACGGATCGGGCCGATCCGCAGTCGCGGCCAAGCCGCGACTTGCTCCCTGCTTGGCCTTGCTCCAAGTGGGGTTTACCCTGCCACTGTTGTTACCAACAGCGCGGTGCGCTCTTACCGCACCATTTCACCCTTACCATGCTTACGCATGGCGGTATCATTTCTGTGGCACTTTCCGTAGG